>JAYTZS010000239.1:0-4014 GCA_043741885.1 Bdellovibrio sp.
GCAAACGACTTTAGCTGCCAAGGACCGATTTAGCCGGGTTGGCCTGAGACTGGTGGGCGAGAAGAAAACTGGGAGACCTATCTTTATTACGAAATTAGAGACCCAACGATTATGTTACCCGTTGATGCAAAACTTCGCTACCGATCGAATGAGTACAGTGTCGTCCTTACCGATGGAGGAAAAAAGTGAAAGTTTTAAAAGTGATTTTCACTTTTGCTTTTGTTTTGGTCAGCTCGGTTTTTGCCAATGCTTCTCCCACTTGGTACCCGTTGCCGCCAGAGGCCTATAAATTTGGCGAGCTTTATCCTGAAGCGCAAAAGCTTTTGTTCGCTTTTGATTATGGGCACGCTTTGGTTTATGAGCGCTTGCTTCAAAATCGTGGACAGATCGCAGATCCAAGAGCTTTTGAAAAGCAACTTCTCGGTGATGTGATGGCGATCTTAAAAAATCCACCATCGATCAAAGTCGATGAAGGCGATATTGCACCAAAGTATGTTTTTACTTTCCCATTGATGGTGGACACTTTTGATTGGTCGCATCTTCTCCATCAATATGTTCTCGATGTGCTTGCCACCACAAAAGATCGTGGACCTGCGATGAATGCGCGAGTGCAAGAGCTGTTCTTGAAATATCATGACAATCATCCTTTAGCCATCACTCCAGTTTGTAAGACGATGCTGTTCATGGAGGGATATTATTTTTCGAAAGCTTTCTTCAGGACTTACCCGAGCTTCAATTTACTGATTTGGTCTTACCACTGGTTTCAAATTAAACTCTACGAAGACCTGATGAAGCCAACTCGAGCAGAACGAGATGCAGGAGTGAAAAAAACAGTGGCCGACTTCTGGCAACTGATTGGGGATCTTCCGGATTCAGCACCGTTTGATATGATGCCTGAGACAAAAGACGAGGCGCCTCAATTCTACCGCGCCTTTCCTTTGATCTCGGCTTCGTTTGATAACAATCACATGCTTCATGATGTGGTCTCGGACATTTTGACGTCGGATAAAATTGCAACTCAAGACATGAGAGCAGCCGGAATTCAGTACGCCAGAATGGCCATGGATCCAGAGGCTTTCAGAGCGCCACAGTGCGGACCCACAAACTTTAATTTAAATTCAGTTTTGTTAAACCAAACCAAGGAGAAAAAATGAAAACTATAACCGTCCTCTTTAGTACCATGCTTTTATCACTGACCGCAGTGGCTCATCCGGGTGGCCCTGGAGTTTCCGTTGCGAAAGCCGCTGAACTTTCAGCTCATCGAGTTGACCGAATGGTCGCGTTAGGGAAATTGGATGCAGCTTTCTTGAAAAAAATCGAAAAAATTGAAGCATCCCCTGTACAAAATCAAGCGCCTGTTTTTTATAAAGTGCGAGTTTCTCAAACTGCAGCCGGCGGCGCCGCGCCGATTCAAGTGGATATGACTTTTGACGAAGATGGAAAACCGCTTGCTTCTCAAAATGTTGCGGGCGGATCTGCAGGACCAGACTACGCTTGGCCAGGTGTTGACTCGATCACTTTGATCGAGAACTCAATGCACTATGTATTAGATAACACTGCAAACGCACAAATTGCACCTTATGACAAAGGATTCACTCAAGTGACTTTGACCAAAGGCACTTACAAAGGCCAGCAGGTCGCTCGTGGACAGATTTCCTCAAGCCTTGCTGCTCAGAAACTCAATGTGTATTTAGGTTTTGACGGCACTGTTCTTGGCACTGAATTCGTTCCTTAATTTAACTGTCCAGGCAGCTCAGGCTATCGTCAGAGCTGCCTAGTCTTCTTCCTTCTCCTGAGAGCAGAAATTTATGAAACTTTGGAAAAACCATTTATCAATCTGTTCGGTAATTGCGGTAGCTCTGCTTTTTAGTGGCTGCAACTACACCCGCCTAAAAAATGAAGCGACCGATTCAAATCAAAGTTTCAGCATGCCTGCTAATAAAGTTTCACAGCTCTCCTATTCTGCATTAACAGCCAAGGTCTTCGAGCCCAAATGCATCGGATGTCATGGCAATTCTGGAAACATTCGACTTGAAACTTACTCAGATATTATTAAAAATATTAACCTGATTAAAAAAACTGTTTTTGCTGAGCATACGATGCCTAAGAAAGGCTCGCTCAGCTATGAAGAATTGTCCTATCTCTGGAACTGGATCAATATCGGCGCACCAGAGCAGGCTCAAAATGGCAGCGCTCCTTTTCCTGCTCAAGACCCTTTAGTTCCCACCTTTGATTCAATCAACAAACACGTCTTCCAAGTGACCTGCAAAAATTGCCACAAACCTGATGGCACGGGAAAGCGAGTGATGCTGGACCAACAATCACTTCTTAATTCGCCGCTGGAATTAATTTTGCCTGGAAATCCGGACGAATCCGGCTTGATCATTGATATAGAAAGAACCGATGAAAAGAGAATGCCTCCTGCTAAAGAAGGCTATTCGGCTCTGAGTGATCAAACAAAGCTTGTTATCAGACAGTGGATTCAAAATGGCGCTAAAGATTAATTTCAATATTCAACCACCCAAGGATAAAATAGAAATGAAAAACCTGATAGCTCTGATGCTCGCGTTTTCTTTTTTTACTGCAACTGCAAACGCTGATTCTATTGTTTGTAAAGGCGTTACAAACGATCCTCACGCATCGGAGAATGTTCCGTTTCAACTCGACATCAAACCTGACAACAGCCCCATTACGAAAGATTTCGGTCCCTTCTATAAATCAACCATGCAGTATTTCTATTCGACTGGAACTGCATTCCAAGGTGTAGATCTGACTGATCGGATTTCGAATCGAATAAATAAAATTGTTTTTTTAGGATCAATTGCGGGTCAAAGAAATTTAACTTTCAATTACGATCCTCAAGCGAATTTTACCGGTGCAATACTTAACTATGACTCAACCGTGGTGAATCAGCCTGTTCAATGCCAGACTTCAGGCATCTTGCCTCAACGTTTCGTCTGCCCAGCGGAGGCCGATAGAACGCCCAGTTTAGTCGAAAACCTCAAGACTTCTGCTAGCACGGACGAAATCGAAACTGCCATTGAGTGCGGAGCGAACGTTAATTTTGCCGATAAAAACGGCTGCACTCCCTTGATGTTCGCACTCGATTCAACCTGCGGCGAAAGGCATCCGACACGATATACCTCAACTTTTAGCAAAGCTTCAGAGATTGTAGATTTACTTGCGAATAGCGGAGCTATCTTCAACGTCACTGATAAGTCTGGTGAGACTCCGCTGATCAAAGCCGTGAATGCTTCAGTGAAAAATGTTTACTCGTCATTTGTTGCAGCTGAAGCAGATTTTGATGCTCAAGATAAGAACGGCAACACAGCACTGATGCTAGCAACTAGAAACGGCGACGCTGAGCTTGTTGCTCAGTTACTCGATGGAAACCCAGACCGAAAGTTGAAAAATAAAGAAGGTCAAACGGCCTATGATATTGCGAAACAATGGCAAAGACCGGATTTAATGGAAATGGTTCAAATTGCAGACTCGACAGTTGCTATTGTCGGAAGCGAAGATGGAACTTGCAGCCCTCTGAACATCCAATTGAAACAGGGTCAAGTCGTGGATCTGTCTCTCAAGTCCACTGCAAAAATGTTTCGACTGGAATTGCCGGAATTGAATCTTGAACTGATGGCAGATGGCAATACAACGATTAAAAAGACAGTCGCCTTCCCAAACAAGGGGTCTTTTAAATTCACATGTGGATTTCACGGATCGACTTCTTTGTCGCAAGGTGTGATCACAGTTCAGTAAAGTAAATTAAGCCCGACTGCTTCAGTCGGGAGCCCTTGAAAGGCCATAAAGTGAAACGACTTATTTTTGTCAGCATATTCTCATTGTTACTCGGATCAGCACGAGCCGCCGATCTCAAAGAGACATTAGCCGCGCGCACTTTTGATCTCTCAAAGGCATTCTCTAAGGTGACCTTTATCGCCACCGGGCGGCCTAGCATGCTCAAGATCAATGGCGATGGTGGAAGGCTCAGTGGTCTCATCGAGTTTTTAGGGT
>JAYTZS010000240.1:0-11100 GCA_043741885.1 Bdellovibrio sp.
ATGCACTGCCCTCAGCCATCGCGAATACTGGTAAGGTTAAAGAGAGAGCCAAAACACTTATTCTAAGCTTCATAAAAATCTCCTTTTTTCATATTTGAAATGCGTTGGAAGGTATTTCCAAACTTTTAACAGATCGAATATTTCATAGAAGTAGTAATGCAAGGTTGTGCCAACTCAGAAAGTTGTTTCATTCTGACACATCAATCGCAAGGCGAGCAATCCAATCCAGATATATTTTAGACACCCGCTCACCCTTAAACGGCATCCTTTTGCTCATTCGAAGGACGTTAATGGTTAGGTAGGGTTTTGAAGCCTTTTTGCAAAATGACTGATTTCGCCAGCATTTCGAGCATAGCCCTCAGGCCAAGGAAAATCTTCGGGCTTGGTCTTGAAAATAAATTTTGTTTTTGGATTTCTTTGGCCTGAACCGGCCTAGTATAGGGATTTGCTTTCTTGCCAAACGCTGACAACAACTTCGACTCATCCGAACAGGCCTTCATGACCTTATAGAAATCTTATGATTGAAAGCTCTGGCGGACAGCACGCCTTCAATAAATCCACTGCTCGAACTGGAAGTATTGCCGGAGAGAGGGACTATTTCTATTTTTAAAATTTCTCCAACTAGTTTCGAGATCGCTCGAGGGCGAAGGGGTTGAAGCGCGTATAACTGCGATCTCACGCTCACAAGCGGTGCCGCAAAAAAATTTCAGAAAAATTTATGTGATATGAATACTCATCTAGGATTAGAAAAAGAAATTTTATGCAGGAATCTGATTTCGTAACATCAAATAAAAGTAACAGAGATCACGATCGCTCTTTGCTTGTGGGGACCGAAAAGGGCGTTGAGCGCGGCGGGGGCCTACTTGTGTTGGATGGTGCTTTGTGGACGGAGACTTGATTGTGTCGGTTGCCGCTTCTAGAGGGGTAACCAGCTCGCCGACTTAGGACTTGAAAGGCGAGAGCTAGCCTAGCTAGAGGTCTGACGGGCGGGATATTGAGTTTGTCTTACTACATTCATACTCAAGCTATAAATAAGAAATTTTTAATATCACACGGTATCACACGGTGGCCGTCACTTTTTTCTTACCATTTTTGCTTTTGTGTCAACATTTTTTTGTTGACGACTTAATTGACTCAATAGGATTGGCTGAGAGAGGAAGTGTTTCAATTTTTGAAATTTCTTCAGCTTGCCTCGCGATGACTCGAGGGCCAAGGGGTCAAGGCGCTTATAGTGACGATTTCACACTCACTTAGGAGTGCTGCAAAACCCTCGGCCAAATACCTGTGATATGAATACTCAACTGAAACCAGAAAGAAGAATTTTATAATGGAATCTGATTTTGAAGCATCAAAGAAAAGTAAAATAGGGCATGGTGGCTCTCTGCTTGAAGGCAAAAGAAAAGGGCGTCGAGCGCTTTCAACCAAACATGCGATTCACTTGGTTTTAAAGTCAAATTTGAAAGGTGTGTTCAGTCCGGGAAATCGCCGACTGGAACAACTGATTCAAAACACAGCCGAGAGATTTCATATTCGCGTTTACTCAACCGCACTGAACTGGTCCCACATGCACTTTGTCATAAAGATCAAAGATCGCAAGAATTACAATGCCTTTGTTCGGGTACTGACGTCCGCTCTTGCGATCAAAATAAGAAAATACAAAAACTTCGCTGGCAAGGTCTTCACACTTCGGCCGTTCACAAGAATTCTCAATTGGGGTAGAGACTTCAAAAATGTTCTTTCGTACTTAGAGATCAATCAGCTCGAATCCTCAGGCTTTTTGATCCGCTCTAAGAAGACTAAGAAGGTTAAAAAGAAAGCGCCTGGTTGAAAACTGCCAGAGTAAATTTGTTGACGGAAGTAGCCTGTGGGAGGGTCCGTTATATCCTGCTTGGCAAAGGTAATTTGCGTTGCGCGGTCTAAACATAACAATAGACATAATCCTTCGCTTCTTTCGCCAAACAATTCAACGGGCGGCTGTAAAATTTAGTTTCGAGTTGCGGCCTGCGATAGGTCGCCTTTCAAATCGATTTGCCGAAGGTAGCCAATCTCCATCGACCTTCAGCAAAATCTTTCTTCCCACATGTAGATCTTCTTCGATTACAGATAAGCAAACCTAATAGACCCAAACTCAATATGCCCCTGCTTCGAATACCCTTGTCTAACAGGTTCTCCAACTCGACATTTGGAATAGCAAAGCCGATCCAAGTCCCGGCCCTACGGGTCGGACGCCGGCTAGTAGGTTGAGCCAAATGACTGCGACCTGAACGTCACCCCTGGGATCCATCTCGATTTTTTTCTTTGTCAACGAAGCTCATTGCTGGCAATCAGTAACTTGCCCCCGAAGTGCTCTGAACCCAGAGAAAATATCTTTTTGCAAACCACGAAAGGATTTGTCCGGTGAAACTCGAACTCAGCTTAATCAACCACTCCTCGATTCCAATGCCCCGGCAATGGATTGAAAAATGGACAACCGCTTTAAGCAGAAACCTACCGAAGCAAGCTTTTGCCCACCGCCCGGTGCGGACTTCGCTTGCACTCACCGTGGTCTTCCTGAATGTCGCTGCTGCCAAAAAACTGAATTCTGATTTGCGTGACAAGACTTATGCGACCGATATCCTCAGCTTTGAGAGCGAACAGCCGGATGAGCTAGGTGAACTTGTGCTGTGCCCGCAAGTTCTGCTTCGACAAGCAAAAATGCATCAGCTCAGTTTTCGAGCTGACTTGGGTTACATGTTGATTCATGGCGTCTTGCACCTTCTGGGTTATGATCACGAAACTACGAAAAACGAGGCCAAAAAGATGTTTCAGATTCAGGATCAACTGTTTGACAGAATGCGCACAAAGTTCGACATTTAATTCCTATGGGAATTGTTGCTGAAACCTACGATATCAAGAAAAAATTGAATGATCTGAAAAAGCTCTCTAGTGAACTACGGGGGTACCTTTGACTTGGATAAAAAGAAGCGCCGGTTGCAAGAGCTGGCCATGGCTTCTGAAAATCCAGATCTTTGGGGCAAGCCGGATGAGATGCAAAAACTCAACAAAGAAAAAGCATTTCTAGAAAAATCTGTCGACGAATTCGAAAGCTACAATCAGGGAGTCGAAGATTCGGAAGTTTTGATGGACATGAGCATCGAAGCATCCGACGAAGGTTCTTTTGCCGAAGCCAAATCTGAAATTCTGCGACTAGAAAAAATCGGCCAAAGTTTAGAATTGAAACGAGTGCTCAATGGAGAGCTCGATGCCAATTCGACTTACATTTCAATTAATTCTGGCGCTGGTGGAACTGAGTCTTGTGACTGGGCCGCTATGCTCATGCGAATGTACATGCGGTATGCCGATCAGCAAGGCTACAAAGTTGAGATTTTGGAAACCACCGAGGGTGAAGGAGCGGGTATCAAATCCGTCACCATGCTCATCGAAGGAGCCTATGCCTACGGATATCTGAAAGCCGAAAGTGGAGTCCACAGGCTTGTTCGAATCTCGCCATTTGATTCCAATGCTCGAAGGCACACGAGCTTTGCTTCGGTATTTGCTTGGGCTGAAGTCGATGATGCGATCAATATCGAAATTCGACCTGAAGATTTGAAAGTCGAAACCTATCGATCCAGCGGCGCCGGCGGACAGCACGTCAACAAAACGGACTCGGCCGTCCGAATGTATCACTTGCCAACCGGCACCGTTGTCAGCTGTCAAACCCAGCGCTCGCAAATTCAAAATCGTGAGACGGCTTTGAAAATGATGAAAGCTGCCCTCTATGAAAAAGAATTAGAAGAGCGAAACAAAGCCAAGCAAGAAATGGAATCTTCGAAAAAAGCCAATGAGTGGGGATCGCAGATTCGCTCTTATGTGATGCATCCTTATCAAATGATCAAAGATCATCGCACGGGCTTCGAAACCAACCGAGTTCAGCATGTCATGGACGGGGAGCTGCAAGATTTTATCATGGCTTACTTGAAGGATCAGATGGAGCAAAATCCGGGCGTTGGGGCTGAAGCTTAGATGAGTTTTTTTCGTTCCAATCTCTATTTTTGGTTGGCCTTTCGAATGCTGCTCTCGAAATCATCACAATTGTTTTCCATCTCTGGATTGAACGCACTGATTGGCTTGATGCTCGGTGTGGCCAGTCTTGTCGTCTCTATGGCAGTGATGAGTGGCTTTGAATCCACTTTGCAAAAAAGTGTTGCAGATACGACCGGCCATTTGCAGGTGTTGATCAAAAATCAAGATTATTTGAGCAAAGAGGCTCTAGTTGAAAGAATCAAAAAGATTGAGCCGACGTTTATTGCCGCCACTCGTTTTGGTTATTTAGAAGCAGTGATCGCCCATGAAGGAAAATTGGCAGGTGTTATTTTGCAAGGTCTTGATCCAGAGGACATTCATCGCACCTTGGGTTTGGATCAGCGAATCGTCGAAGGCCAAGTCCATTTGCTTCAAGATCCGAAAGACAAGGCAGCTCCCGCAGTGATCGGAATAGGGCTTGCGAAGAATATGAACCTTGCGGTTGGGGAAGAGTTTCGGATCGTACTACCCCTGAAAAACGAGCTCGATCCAAATCAGTTTCGGCGAAAAATAGGGCGGTTTCGAGTGGCCGGAGTATTAGATCTTGGCAAGTTCGATTACAATCAACGAATGATCATCACTTCTCTTTCGACTACTCAATCCCTAGCTGAAATCGGCGATCATTACTCGGGCTTGTTGGTGAAGTTCAAAGATATTGAGCGAGCTCGCTCGATTGGCGCTGCATTGTCGAGGGATTTGGGGCCAGGATTTGTCGTGCGGGATTGGCATGATGTGAATGAAAATCTTTTTGAAGCTGTGCAAATAGAGCGAGTGGTTATCTTCTTTGTAATTTTGGTCATTGTGATCGTCGCCGCTTTTAACATAGCCTGCACCTTGTACATCAATGTGGTGACTCGGTTTGCCGAGATTGGCTTGCTCAAAGCTCTCGGAGTTTCTCGAAAGGGAGTCATTCAGATTTTTAGCTGGCAAGGATTGATGATCGGATTATTGGGGCTGGTGGGTGGCCTGATTTTAGGACTGGGCCTGTGTTTTCTGGTCGGTTGGATTGAAGGACATTATGGCCTGCTGCCTGGAAGCATCTACAAAATTGATAAAATCGATCTCTCATTGCGCTGGACGGACGCTTTGGCAATTTCATTTGCAACTTTGTTGATTTGTTTTCTGGCCACTTTGGCGCCCGCGCTTCGCGGAGCGGCCTTGTCTCCTGTGGAGGGTTTAAAAAATGAATAAAGTTCTTTTGTCGGCACGGAAAATTTGCAAGTCCTATGCCCAAGGAGCTGGCTCACTGGAAATTCTAAAAGACGTCTCCCTAGATATTGTCGAAGGAGAAGCCGTCTGCATCGTCGGAGCCTCCGGTTCTGGTAAAAGCACTTTGTTGCATATCTTGGGAACCTTGGACAGACCAACCAGCGGAGAAGTTCTCTTTCAATCTCAATCTCTGAGCGACATGAACGACGACGACATCGCTCTTTTTCGCAATAAACAAATGGGCTTTGTTTTTCAGTTCCACCATCTGCTAAGCGAATTCACGGCATTAGAGAATGTGATGATTCCAGCAAGGGTTTCGGGAATCGAAAGAAGTGCGGCGATGGATCAAGCGGAGCATCTGCTGGTCTCCATGGGCCTTGCTGAGCGACTCCATCATTTTCCATCCCAGATGTCCGGCGGAGAATTGCAAAGAGTGGCAATTGCTCGGGCCCTAGTGTGCCGACCGAAAATATTATTTGCCGATGAGCCGACTGGAAATTTAGATTCCCTCAATGGCAATAAAATTCAGGATCTGTTTTTTGAACTCAAAGAAAAAATGGGATTGACGCTTGTCGTGGTCACCCATGATCCTCAGTTTTCGCGAAAGTTTGCTCAAGTCCGACGCATTTCCGATGGTCACTGGCTCTGATTCGCTGAGCAGCCTCAGCGGCATCGATCAGGTGATATTGACTTTGCGAAAGGCTCCTGTTACGCTTTCTGCTTTTGAGGCTAAGTACCGAAAACAACTGGGAAATTTCATCTTGAAATCAAATCTAAATCATCGCTCGCACAGTTCCGCGTCCTTGAGATCCACTCACTTTTCTGATGCGACAGCTCTCAGTGCTTTTTGCCAGTTTTTGATGATAGCTCTTTTGCCTTTCCTTTTGTTCACTTCCACCGTGCATGCGGCAAAATCTAATCCAGTTTCAACGGCAACTAAAAAAAATAACAGTTTAACTGCAAAACAAACATCTGTGAAAAACAGAGCTAGTTCTGCGGCTCCTGCTCCAGCTCCAGTAGTGGTTGCCGATCTGATCATTCGAAAAATCGACATCCAAGGTCAGAAAAAAATTGAGAAAGACGCAATTGAGGCGCGCTTAAAGTCCAAAGTCGGCGGCGAGTACTCAGACGCAACGATCAAAGAAGACATACAGAGTTTATTTAAAACTGGTTACTTTTACGACATTCAAGTGAGCCGCGACATTTCAGGAAAAGATGCGACGGTGACTTACACAGTGAGTGAAAAACCGTCGATTGTTGAAGTGGCATTTGATGGCAACTCGGAACTCAAGTCCGAAGAACTACTCGAAGCGACAGGGCTGAAAACTTACGAAATCCTCAGCATGACAAAGCTTCGGGATGCAGTTGATAAGTTGCAAAAAATGTATGAGGACAAAGGTTTTTTTCTCGCCAAAATCGACATGAAAACCGAAGATGTAAAGGCTGACGAGACGGTCAAAGTAACATTCTCAATCAAAGAGAATGAAAAAGTGAAAGTCAAAAAAATCACTTTTCTCGGCAACACGAAATTGAAAGATGGGTTTTTGAAATCTCGAATGGCAACCAATGAGGGTGGTTTTTTTAGTGCGCTTTCAGGATCCGGCAGCTATAAGCAGGATGCTTTCGATACTGATGTTCAGCGGATGCGCTACCTCTACTTTAATGAAGGCTATGTTCAAGTCAAAGTGGACCGCCCACAAGTGTACGTGACTCCCGATAAGAAAAATATTTATATCACAATCCGAATTGATGAAGGCGAGCAGTTCAATGTTGGAGATATCGATTTCGCCGGCGACTTGCTGTTTCCGCGAGATGAGCTCAGCGAAGCCATTCAAATAAACAAGCGTCAGGTTTTTTCTTATGACGTTTTGCAAAAGGATCTTTCTGAGCTGCAAGCGAAGTATGGAGATCTTGGCTATGCTTTTGCCAACGTCATCCCACGAACTCGAATCAATGAAAAAGATCGCAAGGTCGATATCACTTTCGAATTCGACAAAGGGAGTAAGGTTTACTTTGGGCAGATCAATGTCATTGGCAATAGCAAAACACGCGACAAAGTTTTGCGCCGCGAGCTGAAAATTCAAGAAGGCGAATTGTACAATGAGACCAGGCGCCGCAAGTCTCTAGAGAACATTCAGCGGCTTGGCTTTTTTGATGAAGTCAATTTTAAGACTTCGACTCCGCCAGAAAAGCCAGATCAATTGAACATTGATATTGTAGTCAAAGAGCGAAACACGGGATCGATCCAGCTGGGTGCCGGTTATGGAAGCGTCACTGGTTTTACTCTGCAAGGTCAAGTGAAGCAGTCCAATTTCCTCGGCAAAGGACAGACTCTAGGAGCTGGACTGAATATCAGCCGAGAGGGCTCGTCCTATAACTTTAATTTCACGGAGCCTTATTTTAGAGACACGGAATGGTCGGTCGGAGTTGATCTTTACCAGAGCACTTCAGACCGTGGTGATTACGGCGAAAGAAAATTAGGCGGAGCTTTCCGTTTCGGTCATCCATTGAGCGAAGATTTCACAGCCTCGCTTCGCTTAAAACTTGATCGCACAGACCTGGATCCAGTTCGCGGAACGATCAACGGACATGAGCAACAGCTCACTGATGAAACATTATTTCCTCTCGGAACGGCCAGTGGCGACACCCGCTCTGTTACGGGTATTTTAGAATATGACAAACGGAATGACCGATTTGCGCCAACCAAGGGACTTTACGGCTCGACTTCGCTGGAGTACGCTGCTTTTGGTGGAAAGCTTCAATACACCAAGGGAAATGCGACTCTTCGCTATTTTAGAAATTTATTCTGGGAAGTGACCTGGAGAAACAATCTTTCCTATTCTTTCATTGCAGCCCATGACCAAAATTCTGAGCCACCGTTCAATGAGCTTTACCGTCTTGGTGGCCCTTACTCGCTTCGTGGTTATCAGTATTTGAGCATTGGTAAGCGATTGTTTTCCAACGCTCTTTATACCAATCCAGATATCATAGCCACTTACCCGGACGATGCTAGCCGCAGACGCCGAGCGACTCGAACATTCGGCGGCCGTCAGCAAGGGCTCTATCAGATGGAGTTTGAATTTCCGCTAATTGCAGAAGCTGGAATCAAAGGAGTGACTTTCTTTGATGTTGGAGAAGCCGAAGATATTTTAACCAATGCTGAGCTGTACAGTGATGTTGGTTTTGGTTTCCGTTGGTTTTCGCCAATTGGGCCTTTGCGTTTTGAATGGGGCTTCCCAATGAGATCGTCAGATGCCTCAGCCGATGCGGTGGTGTTTGAGTTTTCGATTGGATCGCCGTTTTAGGTTTTTCGGACAACTAGCAGCGAAAGTGAGAGTGAAAGCTCTCAATTCAAATAGATTTAAATTAAAGTTATTAACTGAGTTTGTGAAAAAAAAGGAGCTGGAAATGAGAAAAATTTATTTGGTTTTATTGGTTTGTTTATCTGCAGGTGTGCTTCGAGCTGAGACAAAAATCGGCTACGTGGATGTGCAGAAAGCGATTCAAGCAACTGCTTCTGGCAAAAAAGCGAAAGACGCTTTGGATTCTGAGTATGGCAAACGTAAAAAAGACTTAGATAAGAAAAAAGCTGATATCGAAAAGATGAATCAAGACTTGGAAAAAAAGAAAACGGTCCTGTCCGAAGAGGTGATGGGAAAAAAGCAAGTTGAGTTGCAAGAGGAAATGATGAAGTTCCAGAAAGTGGTGGCGGAAAATCAGCTTGAAATTCAGAAAAAAGAAAAAGAGCTTGTTGAGCCTATTCTAGAAAAGATGAAAAAAGTAATTGAGAAAGTGGCGCAAGACAAAGGCTACACTTTGGTCATCGAGAAATCTTCGCAAAATGTTCTTTACGCTCAAAAAGAGGCAGACTTGACAGATTCAGTGATTCAAGCTTTTGAGAAAGAGAAAGAGAAATAGTTCTCCAATGAAAATCCATCCCAGTTCAATCATTCAAGGTGATGTGAAAATCGAAGACGGGGTAGAGATTGGCCCCTACTGTTTGATTCAGGGACAAGTGACGATCCAAAAAGGCACCTTTGTCGAGGGACATGTGACACTGGGATCTCGTTTTGGAGTTCTCGAAATTGGACAGAACAATCACTTCTCTCCAGGAGCGGTGATTGGTGGGCCGCCTCAAGACATCACTTACAAGTCAGAGCCGACTCGATTGAAAATTGGCAACAACAACATGTTTCGAGAGTTCTCGACGGTCAACATTGCCACTTCAAAAGGTGACAAAGAAACGACCATCGGTAATGACAATTATTTTATGGCTTACACTCACATCGGGCATGATTGTAAAATTGGCAACAACGTCGTGATCGCCAATGACTCCCATTTGGGAGGTCACACAACCATCGAAGACAATGTTGTGATAGGTGGCCTCAGTGCGTTTAATCAATTCACCAAAGTTGGCCGGGGTGCTTTTATTGCCGGCAGCAGCATTGTGAACAAGGACATCTTGCCGTTTTGTCGAGCTCAGGGAAATTATGCAATTTGCCGAGCCACCAACAAGGTGGGATTAGCACGAAAAGGATTTCCGCGTGAAGAAGTTCAAAATATTCACAAGGCAATCCGAATTTTATTACGTGGGTCCGACACTGTCGAAGAGGGGTTGTCGCGCATTCGCTCCGAATGTCAGATGAGTCCCAATCTAGAATACATGCTAGAGTTCGTGCGAACCTCTAAGCGAGGGATTGCCTTGGCACGTGGAAAGTCCACTTCCGACGAAGATTAGTCACAGCATGGGAGATGTTCGATGGCCAAATTGAGAGCTGCAGTAGTCGGAGTCGGATATTTAGGAAATTTTCACGCACAAAAGTTCAAAGCACTTTCCGAAAAATCAGAGCTGAACGCAGAGCTGGTCGCCGTTTGTGATCTGTCCGCTCCGCAAGCTCACAAAGTAGCTGAGGCTCTGCAGGTCGCTGCTTTTTCGAAGCCTCAAGATTTAATCGGTAAAGTAGATGCGGTGACAATCGCCACAACAACTCTAGCCCACTTTGAACTGACCCGATTTTTTCTCGAAAACAAAGTGCATGTGAATGTCGAGAAGCCGATCTGTGTGGCCAGCTCAGAAGCTCAAATATTAGTCGACCTGGCCAAAGCCAATAACTTGGTTCTCTGTGTTGGTCACAGTGAGCGATTCAATCCCGCTTTTCGTGAACTTCAGGCTCAGACCAAAAATCCAACTTGGATTGAATTCAATCGCTACGCACCTTTCAAGGCCCGAGGCTCTGAGGTATCAGTTCTGCACGACCTGATGATTCATGATCTTGATTTGATGTTTGAGATGGATTCGTCAGCCTGTCGATTGGTTTCCGCTCAAGCAGGCAAGCTTGTCACCGCAACCGAAGATTGGTGTTCGGCCAGTTTTGAATTTGAAAGTGGCCTGCGGACTCAGATCAACTCTTCCCGATTGGCCAAAGAAATGACCCGCTCCGTGCGAGCCATTGATAATAAAAATATTTGGCTGGCCAATCTGCAAAACGGTGAGCTCGAGCAAACCAAATTCAGCGGCAATTCAGAGGCTCCGGTTTCCTTGCAAGTTCACAACACTGGTCGCGGCGATAATTTGCTGACCGAGAACGATGCTTTCCTGCGAGCAATTCAGGGACTAAGCAACCAAGCTGTTCGCGGCGAAGCCGGGCTCAAAGCCTTGCAATGGGTTGAAAAGATTCTCGGATTTGTTCATACCCGCCGAGGTGCTTGATGTCTCAAGTTCTTATTGTTGCAGCCGAAGCCTCCAGCGCTCTCTTTGCAACTCGTCTTCTAGAGCATTGGAAAGTATCAGGCCGATCCATTCAGGCATTCGGCGTTGGCAACCAAGCT
>JAYTZS010000241.1:0-3999 GCA_043741885.1 Bdellovibrio sp.
GTCGCTGGAAAAGGATCCTGAAGCTTTTGGATCCTCTGATTTCCCTGTTACATGTGACCAGAAATGTGCTTTCAACCCAAATTCCGATTACTGCTCCTACCATCCAAGTGACAGTGCGTGCGCTGGGCAACAGTTGGGAGATTATTGCAAAACTCATCCGGATGCACCTGCTTGTACAGATCAGTCGCCTAGAGTCGCATTGCTCCTGCAACTGGCTCATCTCAAGCTTCCTTAAATGAACTTCTAGAGAAAGCTCTTGATTTTGGACTGACAGCTACAGGTCAAAAGTCACCAAATCGAGTGGCTTTTTAAGGCCGAACACATCTGAAGCTGGATGCTGTCGATAGCCTCTTTCGTTTAAGAAGCCTTGTGTCTTAGCATCTTCAAAAGTTTCTAAAGTCGTGAGGATTTTTTGTTTCAATGTCTTGGTGTGCTTTTCAAGTTTGGCGCAAGTGTTGACTGCCTCTCCGATAACAGTGATCTCTAACCGATCTTCGTGGCCAACAGCTCCAAAGATGACATCTCCTACGGCAACTGAGATACCAAAATCAATTGTCAGATTCAATTTCAGCATTTCGGCTCGCCAAATTTCCAGGCCTTCAGAGATTTCAAGCATTGCTCGCATGGCATCCGCCGCGTAATGAGCCGAATCTTGGACAGCTCCAAAATGAGCCAGAATTCCATCTCCTAAATACTTATCTACACTGCCGTTGTGTTTGTAAATCAGCTCAACCACGATTTTATAGTAGGCATTCAAATATCGGAGAACTTGATCAACGCTATTTTCGGCGCACAAATCAGAAAATCCTCGTAGGTCTACCATCATGGTAGCAGCTTTTCGACGAGTGCCCTTGCCAATTTCCAAACTTGTCGTTTCCATCTGAATGCTTTTAATCGCTTCTTTTCCAATCAAACGCTCTAAGGAAGCTTCGTTCATCACTTTTTGTGCATAATTCAAAAGCAACTTCCGCTTCTGAGCTACAGCGTAGGCGAGGGCGCAGGACACAGCTGCGACAGCAATCATTTTGTCGATTTCGGCACCAATCAACAAATGATGAGCGACTCCGTAATCAGTGAAGTTTCGTGTGATCACAATTCCTGCTTCTCTGAAAGCCAAAATTGTCATGGTGGCCCATGATGCAATCGTGCAGGCGCCAATAAACAAAAGTCTTTTGTAATCAAACGATAAACATCGAAGGGAGATGAAAATGAAATAATAAAGAAAGGTCGGAGCTTTCAGGACGAAGGAAACAGGAACGGAGTATTGAACATGGAAGCTCCAGATGAGAAACGTCAGCAGTGCGATATCTAAAAACAGAAAAGAATAAGTAAGAAAATGGCTTTTCATTTTCTTTAATACGAAAATAAAACGAACCGCTAACAAGGGGCCATAAAATAAAAAGAACAGTTTCGTTGGTTCTACTCCTGAAGCTGTTGGATCGACAGAAAATCCCTTAGGAGCTGAAAAATAGACCACGGCCATGATAAGGCAAAAAAGACCCTGAGCCAAAACCGAAATTTTTTCTCCGTGGGCCTCTTCACTTTCAACTAACTGAGTCAGGCGATTCTGCACGAAATCCTTTCGAGCCTCTACGGATCCGTTTTTGAAAAAGTAAAGACTGCAGTTTTCATTCAGCTTAGGGACAACCTATGCAAATCACAAGACCAAAGGCTGAAACTAGATCTTCCTAAGTTGGGGCTGCAGCAGGGGAGCCAAAGGATTTTCAGTCAATCTTGAGCTCCCGGATTAGCTTCGACAAACTTGCAGGAATTTGTTCCAATCCACTCATGAACAAACGAGCAGTGTTATTCCTAGTATTGTATATGTTTAGATGGGAAAATTTCGCCGAAGCAGCTAGTGTCGAATTTCAAACGGCATCCTCCTCGTCCTCCGAAGCTGGGCCGGTCGCGCACAATCTCCCAGCAATCTCTCAAGACAATAGGGTCATCGCTAATTTTGAAGAGGTTGCTGAAGGCCAAGATAAAGGAATGAAGGTGATTTCGATTTCACCACAGAAAACCCATCAAATTTTCAAAATGTACGATGAGACCCAAGCAAGTGGTCACGTTCCGTCCAAAGAAAAAACAGAGTTGGCAAATCGAGAGCTGGAAAAGTACGCCGTTATGGATATGAGGCCAATTTTTGTGAAAGAAGAGCCTCCGAGCAGTCAAAAATTGTTGGATGGGGGTAAGACTTTAAAAACAGATCCCAAGGAAAAATTTATTGTTTATGATGGTTCCAATGGAAAAATAAAATTGATGTTTCATGGAAAATCTCTAAAGACGCGAAGAGTACATAAGGTGAAGTTTGGGTGTTACGATCGGCCTCTGAAAAAAGTCCTGCCAACCATCTCAAATGTGTGGATGGATCCACATCACAAAAATATCCTGCTAATTGAAAAATCAATCTCAGGCGCTTCGGACGCCAGCAATGATCATGTGGAATACGAGATCTTCTGGTAAATGACTGTCAATAGGCTCGACTCTGTCGATGAACGAACCAGGGTTGAAAACGATTGAGTTGCCAATAACATTTAATGTTTTTTCTTTTACTTGTCCCCCAACTCAGCTGGTCACAGATAGAAAAAAAAGTCAGTGATTTGTTTGCATTTGATATTGGAAAAATAAACAGTGAAATTACGGCCAAGAATGAGAAAATTGCGCTCAAAAAAGAAGAAGAATCTCTACTTAAAAGCTGCCGAGAAAAAAGTACGGTTACGTTTAACATTCGTCCTTATGCTGGGCCTTGCATGGAAATGGCCTGTGGTGATTTATGCTGCAACGCCTGCAGTAGTGAAGGATGGAAAATATTAGATACAGTAATACCTGAAAAAGGCAAAATGCTGCCACTTTGCAAGCCGGACGGTTGCGGAAATTTTTCATCACTATCCTGCAAAATGGTTTCAGCTAGTGGTATCTTGCAGAATTGCGACAGCTATTATTCGTTGTCATTTGAAGTTCAAGTGATCAACTAACCTGCGTTTGAAGTTCAGCGACCGGTCACAAAAAGGTTCTTGGTAAGAGTGTTCACCCCGCTATAATCCGGTGAACCGATTTTCACTCTCCGCCAATCTTTCCCCTAATTTTCACTCACAAATCAAAATATCTTAGCGCATCAAGTACTTAAACCCCATTGCTCAGATGGGCAAAGCCAATCGCGATGAAGATTGTGGGCCTTGGGGAAAGGTTGAAGGTCGCCGCGAAACGATTCAATTGATAAGTGGCTTTGATAAACCAACTGCAGATACCTTGCAGGGTCTCGACAATCAGTAAAAACTTGCGTCAGACATTGGTTGAAAGTCGAACGATCACGTTGGATCACAGAGCCCAATGTGTGGATAAAGCTGACTGTTCCCGCCGCATTGTTGACGGTGGGGACCGGGTCTTTGATGTAATTTTGCAATAAACTTGAGTTCGTTCGGAACGGCATCGCCGCGCTAGTTGCAGAGAAATTTTCAGTTCCCCAACTGATGCCTTGAAAACCATCAGCAATCGCTGACAGAGTTAGAAAATCGAAGTCGGCTTGGACGAAAGCTCCGTTGGCAGCAACCGTTGTACTAACAGCGTAGACTTCAATCCCTGTTTGGACGATCGCAGAACGTAGTTTATCTACTTTAGTTCGATAGGCCGAAAATGTTTCACGAGTACCAGCTGAGAAAATATACGATTCATAAAGATATTTGTCTCCGGCAGTAAGCACTAACGGATTTCCACTTTGCTTAGTAAAGATGTCATCCGGATCAAAGGCATTAATAAAAACTTTCAATCCAACAGAGTGAGTATAGTTGATGACAGCCTTCTGACGAACTCTCATGTCGGGGTCTGTATACCCAGCAAGCTTAAAATCAAAACCGCTTTCGTCAAAAAATATACCATCCGCATCCAGCGTTTTCCATTGGTCAACTCTGGATTGAATCGTGGCCAAACTGAGAGAGTTTGTATTGCCAATTGGAATATATCAAAAGAGATCAGTCTTTCCCTTCATTGCGGCCATGATAA
>JAYTZS010000242.1:0-11074 GCA_043741885.1 Bdellovibrio sp.
GGAAACCTTGAGGGGCGAAATCCAATGGCGTCGTGTAAACCTAATTAGGAAGTGGTTTTAGGGATGCTCAGCCGTTTCGTGCAATTTCCACACGATTAATTAGGTCATCAATCAATGGACTCTTTTGAAAAAAATTGAAAGTGATCCGCAGTGGGGGTGAGAAGGATAATTCCTTTCCAAATATAGTCGACTCCCTAAGAGAAATGGTCACTCGCGGGGGATTCACCATCGTCGAGTAGCTGACGTTTCGAATATTGGAGAGCTGAATTCGATCTACTTTTTTTCTATCTTTCACCAAAAGAAAATCCCCTCCATCATAAACCTCGTCTACTAAATCGAAAATTACTTTTTTAAATAGAAAATATCCAAACACAGCCATGACAATTGGAATGATTAAAAATGGCACCGGCGGACCTCGTCCTTTTACAGTTGCCGAGTAGATCCCGCCAACCATAGATAACCCGAGGAAACCGAACCAGAATAAAGGAAATATTCGTTTATGAAAGTAAGTTGTCCTGGAAGATATTCTCCGCATATCAACACATTAGCGGATTTGCCAAAGTTATGCATCAATTGAAGACTTGGTAGCCCGGCCGCATCAGGAGGAATTCCAAACACACACTATTTCCAGAATCCTATTACCTAAGCATATGTGTCCTGTTCTTGTATTCTAATAATTATCAGACTCCATCCTGCCTCGGTCTCAAGAGTTTTTTTAAATTCTACTTAAGCTTCTCATGGGTTCCAAATGGGGTCTTCTCTGGTTCGCAGAATTTAACGACGCATTCGCGCAGCCTGCAAGGGTGAGAAAAATCATTGCAATTAAAAAATGAAAGAATTTGGGCATAGGTTCTCCTTTATGGTTTTAATAAATTCTTGGATAAAACAGCTGGATTTTAATTTGGACTGTTATTTAGGTCGTCGGAATGCAGGACGTTTTGGAGGTCCCTTTGATTTTCCCGTTTTCAAGTAGACGAATTTCGAAGTTTCGAGGTGCAGCGGCACGGACTTGAATTGACCAGCTCTGGTCGTAAGTTGATTTCAGTGGGATCTCTGCAGAAAAGAACTCAGTGATTGGACTCTGTAACACGATCGTTGATCGAGCCAAAAGCTGGTTATCAATCAGAAACGAAAATTGAAGAGTTTGGTGCAAGCCTTCATCGCTCAAGTAAAGATAAAATCCAGTTTGAGGTTCAGGTCCTGAAAAGGATGAGCAATATTGAACACCAGTCTTCGGAAGGTCAGCGTCTGTTGCCTTCACAGAATCCTCTGATGCAAACATATGAGCGACATGCAGTCTTGTTGATTCAGAAGTCGGATGCTCTCCGTCCACACGCTCCATTAGATAATAGATCTCGTGCTCAAGAAGCGCTGCTTTATTCAGAGAATCGAGCGCAGACCAAATTTCCGAGTCCACCGTTAGACCATTTTTATGCTGATCAAAGACCGCCAGGGGCTCAAACCCGCACCCAACCTGCAGTGGCGGAGAGCTTCCGACATCATTCAGAATCGGAAGTTTTTCACCGGGAAATGTGAAGTGAGCCATTTTCAGAATCCTCTCTGACAAATAGACAAAGTACTGAATATACCCGTCTCTAGTCATCTCAGGCAGAGCATTTCTTTCGCCCATCAGCCGAGCCGCATGAGTGATCCCAGATTTGTAGTCCATCAGAGGATCGCCAGAGGGGCTCATCAGAGCGAATTTGTGTTTCACTCGTGCCTCATACAGATCGAGCAGTTCCGCCTTGTAGGTTTGATCAGCTGTTCCTGCCATAACGATGGTTGCGAATGATTTTTGATAGCTGGATAAAACTCCTGGTCCGTCCAGTTGCAAATTGCCGTGCAACTCCCAAAAACCGCGAACTAAATTTCCACCTCTGTGTCTGAAGTTTCCTTTGACGATGACTTTTTGGCCCTCTGTAATTGTGGTTCCAGAGCCGTAAGTGCTGTGACCCGTAACAACTACGTCTTAAAGTTCGAGGCTTGACGACGTCCACAGAAAATAAAGCGCTTCCCCAACAGCCGTCACCGTTGAAGTACACAGTGCCTTTGTTTGAATTGAACGAACTGCTTGAGGCCACTGATAAGTTCGTGTTTCCTCCTAAGGATTTCACTGTACCGGCTGACTTATTGATAACTAAATTTATTTCTCCACACGGCTAATTCTAAGACAGGCCTTGGCTTGCATCAAACGACGTGTAGGTTTGATTTTTATCGCCAATCAGAGAAACAGTTGTGAGCCCGGATTGGTATGAGCAATTGGATCCGGCTTGAACCAGTTGAAGCTCGCCTTTGACTTTCCATTCGCCGCCGCCAACCAACGTACCACCTTGATAAGTCAGTTTATTTTCCACAGTGATGGCCTGGCCCGCAAGAATTCTGGATCCTGAACCCTAGGTGCTATGGCCATCAACAATCACGTTGAACAAGTTTAAATTTTGACCCACGTCCAAGGAGTAAACCGCTGAACCCCAATAAGGATCGCGCGCATTGAAGTAAACGTTCCCTTGTTTATGATTAAACACAGGAAATTGCCGGTATTCGTCTATCGAGGTAACACATTTATAAATTCAGCGTCTCCTGTCTCAAAATTCAACGTACCAATGCCTTCGCTGATGAACCCTGCCCGAAGCTCAATTTAATGTAGACGCCGCCGCAAATTGAGTTTCTTCCGTCGATCCACTCATCGCCAAAGTAGACACTGAACCCCGATTCACAACTGTATTCACGAAATCAAAGTACCCAGTTCCAACTTCACGTTGATGCTTGGTCGCTGTGTAGCCAAGTGCTTCATCAGCGAATTCCCGATTTTGAAGCTCCGAATATGCCGTCATTCCTTTTTCCTTGTAGCCAGCAGCCAAATGGAACATCGAATGATTGAGGGCATGGAAGCCAGCTAGAGTCACAAATTGAAATTTGTATCCCATTGCGTTCAGTTCTGTTTGAAACTTTGCAATTGTGTGAGCGTCTAATTTTTTGCTCCAGTTGAAAGATGGAGAGCAGTTGTATGCTAGCATTTTATTTGGGAAATGCTTTCGAACTCCTTCTGCAAAATGCTTGGCTTCCTGCAAATCCGGAGTCGATGTTTCACACCACACTAAATCTGCATAGGGTGCATAGGCTACTCCCCGAGAAATTGCCATCTCTAGGCCGCCAGTAATGCCGTAAAATCCCTCAGGTGTTCGCGTGCCAGTTAGGAATTTATGATCGTAATCATCAACGTCACTTGTAATCAACCGAGCTGCGTCGGCGTCCGTTCGCGCCACCAACAGCGAGGGCACGTCCATCACATCTGCGGCAAGTCTTGCTGAGTTCAATGTTTTCACAAATTGTTTTGTTGGGACCAATACTTTTCCACCTAAATGTCCACATTTTTTTTCGGAAGCCAGTTGGTCTTCGTAGTGGACTCCGGCGGCTCCGGCTTCAATCATTGCTTTCATCAATTCAAAAGAGTTGAGCACTCCGCCGAATCCGGCTTCCGCATCTGCAATGATTGGGGCGAACCAGTCAAAATCGGTTTGGCCTTCGGAACAGGAAATCTGATCCGCTCTTTGCAGAGTTTGATTGATTCGTTTGACGACAGCGGGAACTGAATTGACAGGATAAAGACTTTGATCAGGATACATATGGCCTGAAGAATTTGCGTCGGCTGCGACTTGCCAGCCGGAAAGATAGATGGCTTGCAAACCGGCTTTTACCTGCTGCAAAGCTTGGTTGCCAGTCAGTGCGCCCAGTGCTCGCACCGCATGTGGTTGATGCAAAGCTGCCCACAATTTTTCTGCGCCTTTGCGAGCCAAGGTCTGCTCAATCTTCACAGAACCAGCGAGCTTGATAACATCAGCAGCTGTGTAGTCCCGTTGAATTCCGATCCAGCGAGGGTCTTGACTCCATTTTTTTTCAAGTTCATTTTTCGAAAGCATAGTTGAAAGTGTTTTTGAAGGCATTCGTTCAATCTCCCTATTGTATTTGCGTTGCCGGTTTGTTTTGAAGTTGGAATTTGGTTTGCTGTTGGACTTGCTTTTGATTCAGATTTTGAGTTGCTGACGAGTGCGGACTCGTTTCCATTTTGTGAAACTGGGTGAAAAAGTCCGGTAACTGCGGACTGAGGAACACTTTTTGAATATCTGTTTTGGCTTGAATGAAAGCCGGCCGCTGAGTTTCAAGATCTAAATCTTTTAAGATGCGCTCACACTCTTCATCGAAAAGAAGATAGATCAAATCTTCGGTCACCTTCGTCCCGTCATCCAATTCCACTTTGTGGTGGAGCCATTGCCAGACCTGGGCACGACTGATTTCCAAAGTGGCCAGATCTTCCATTAAGTTCTCAAACGCGATGCAGCCCAACCCCTCGGTCCACCCCTGTTGGTAAGCGATGCCCACCCGAATGTTTTGCCTAAGACCCTCCAAGGTTTTCGGACCATCAGATTGTGGTAAGAGTTCTGGCTCATTTGGAAAATCAGAAAGCATGGCATTCAACTGATTTGTTTTTTTAAATTGGGCTTTGGCGATGCTGATGAAATAAGGATGAGAGACCCAACAACCATCATGACCAATTTCGGCCTCACGGCGCTTATCCGCAATGACCTTTTCAGTTTGCATGGCCCTGGTCTCGGCATCTTTTCCTGGAGTGAATGCCGCCATTCCACCCATGGCAAAGGCGCCATGTTTATGACAAATTTTGATCAAGAGCTTAGCATAGTTGTCCATCCAAGGCCGCTTCATATCTATCGTTGAACGATTGGCAAGGATGCGGTCCGGATGCATTCGCAGTGTTTTGATGTCGGAGAAAATCTTATCCCAGCGCCCACCATTCAGGCCACAAGCTCGCTCGCGAATTTCATAAAGGATTTCTTCCATTTGAAAAGCAGCCGGCAAAGTCTCAATCAAAAAAGTCGTTTTTAAGCTGCCTTTTTGCAAATCGAGACTGACTTCGATCGCATCAAAAACTGAATTCCACCACCGTGCCTCTAAATAATGCTCGCATTTCGGCACATAAAACTTAGGAGTCTGGCCGTTCACCAGAAAAACTCGAGCCGTGTGATAGGCAACCATTGTCAGATCAAACAGCCCTGCAGGAACAGGCTTACCTTGAACCAAAACATGGCTTTCCTCCAAATGAAGACCACGAACCCGAACCATGGGATGTGCCATTTTCTTTGGATCCAAACTATAAACTTTGCTCGATCCATCGGCCTGTTGCTGAGTGTATTCGATTGTTTGATTGGCCACGGCGATAACATTCTCGACACCCGCGAGCACATTTTCCCAAGTCGGAGCCATCGAATCTTCAAAATCCAACATAGCCATGCAGGCAATTTCGCCGTCTTGATTGGCACTTAACATATTGATGACCATTTTCGTGTTGGAGATAGGCCCTGTAATTTCAACCCTCCGATCCAGCAGATCTTTGGGAATAGGCGCGACTTTCCAATCCAAAACTTTGGCCGGATGGTGGTGTTCAAAATGAGGAGTCCCGCCCAAATCATAAACGCGCTGTCTTTCAATGCGTGATTGCAAAAGCGCTTCCCGATCGGCAGCAAACTGATTGGCTAAGTTTTCAAGTGTTTTCTGCAATGGCAAAGGAAATAGTTTTTCATATTCTGTGTAGCTTCGGTGCTCTGGTGAAATCTCTATCATGTTCACTCCTACTTGATTAAAATAAAATCTCAGCGAAATTATTTTTTCGAGCAAGAGTTTTCTAAATTTAGCTTTATTTGACGAGACAAATAGAGCTATCTATCGAGTGCAGATACTCTAAAATATTGTTTACTCTAGTTTGCTGGTGAATTTCACATTAACTGAGCGCTATCTTGCGACTTATGTAAGCTGTTTCGAACTATTCCATTTTATTAAAGACAAAAGGGTAATTTATTTCGGCCTTAGTGCCCGGGTTTGATGGCGGAAAGATCCAAGACTTCAGCAAGTCGATCACACAAGTTTGCATAACTTTATCTTCCAAGGTCGTAGAAGATTTGTTGACATGCGCGCCCGTCACGTTGGCAGCATTCATTTTAAAATTTTTACGATTCTAAAATCACTTTGTTGGCGCGAATTCCGTCTCATAGTTTGCCCTCGCAAGGGCAAACTGCAGATTGAAATCCAAACGCATGGTTTGTATTATTAAAGCATCCACCAATCATAGGCACCTCTAAATAATTTTTTTCGAGGGCCTCGGTAAAATTAGGTATCTATTAAAATCGTTTCGCACTGTCGAGAACCCAGTCAAAACAGGTCCCCTAGCAGAACTCCCGTCAACCATCTTTCGATTCCAGCTCTTTGATGAATTCTTTGGATTGAGCCGTGTACCGTTGAAATGCAGACCTTTCCTTGCAGCGATTGACGTATTGCTCAAATGCCGGACGCCTTTCGATACCTTTAGCACCCATCCCCCAACTCAATTGCGAGGCGATGTAGACATCGGCAGCACTAAATTCATCATTCAAAATATACGGACCGGGAGAAAGTGCATTTTCTAGAGTCTGAAAAGCATCTTCGTAAGTCCCGTAGCCTACCGTCTTTGGATTTGTTGCAGGCCGCTCATACATTTTGTCGATCATTGCGGGTTCGGTGCAGCTAGCTGCAAATAAAATCCAGCGCAGATAAGATCCCCGGAGTGGGTTACCAGGCAATGGACACATCTTTGACTCTGGAAATGTATCGGCCAGATAAAGACAAATGGCAGCAACCTCAGTAATGACTACGCCCTGGTGGACAATTGCCGGAATTTTTCCCATGGGATTTATCGCACGATAAGCTGGATTCTTATGCTCTCCCTTAGTGAGATCCAAAAGATGAACCTCATAGGGACAGCCTGTTTCTTCCAGCATCCAGTGCACCACTCCACCACGAGTCCACGGGTGATGATAAA
Source organism: Bdellovibrio sp. (assembly GCA_043741885.1). Classification (GTDB taxonomy): domain Bacteria; phylum Bdellovibrionota; class Bdellovibrionia; order Bdellovibrionales; family Bdellovibrionaceae; genus 21-14-0-10-47-8. Next base: position 6,869 of record JAYTZS010000242.1, read on the forward strand.
ACTTGATGGGTTCGCTCAATTCGTTTTTCATCTAACCAAGATAGCGAATTGCCGTGAGGTGGTCATCAAAAGAAGAGCTTAGGTTTAACTTTTTAGACGCGAAGGATTTTGCTAAACCGACTAAGCCATATCGCCTAATCAAATTTTTCATCAAGCTTATCTGAATAAAACAACAATGCTCGTTCGTAATCACGAATGGACGCGTCTGAAGTGGTTTCAACAAGCTCTTTTAGTAGGAGCTCCATGGATTTTGAATGTTCACCTAAATTATAGAGCGTTAAACTTTGAAAAACTCTAAACGGTCTAAATTCAGGAAAACTAAAAATTGCCTTTTGGAAGATGTCTTTCGATTTTTGGTACTCGCCAATCGATCGATACGTACTTCCTAGCCCAAGAAAAGCATCTTTTAAATTTTCTCCATTTAAGCCAATGCCAATTGCTTTCTCGTAAGCTGGAATAGCATTATTTTCCTTACCAAGAGCATCGTGCGTCCAAGCGATCTGCAAATGAACTTCCGAATCCTCTGGACGTTCCCGTAGAACTTCAGATAAATGCGCCATAGTGTTCTCAAATGAACCCTGCGCTCTCAACTCTTTTGTTTTTTCCAGCCAATTTGAATTTTCCATAGGGCGAAAATAAACCAAAGAGGATGTTCTGTCTAGGATAGAAAAGTAATCAGAAAAATTGGGGAGGCAGATGATGGTTTGGATATTCTTATTCAAACCAATCCAACACCATGGATGAAAAAAGCTGCAATTTTCGAAAACGGGTTCGCTGGTCCGAACGAGATCGGCGCTTTTCAAATTCCGTTGGAACAACCCAAAGTTTCAACTCCGTCATTCTTTGATTCAAACCGAGTGGCTACTTATGACTTCTAGCTGGAAGCTTTCGATTCAATTCCAATTCTTCTTTGTCATAACCCAGTGACCAATTGGCTCTAAAGCCTTAACTTCACTGGTATCAAGCTCGTGTCCTAGAAAAGCTTTCTCTATAAGAGCCTGAAATTTTTCTCGTGAGGGACAATTGCGATTACCTTCGTCGACATTAAATAGGCAAGTAGAAAGCGGACTGTGGCCCGAGCCTTTCATCAAAATCAACTGAGCTTGTTTTTGAGGTACCAGTTTATAATGATTAATTGCAGCTGGCGCTTCGGTTGCTCCGTCTAGAGTTCCTTGAAAATAGGTCACCGGAACCTGGAGGGGATAGTCGACCGAATGATAAGTTCTATCTAAGCGAGACTGCATTCCAGGAATAGTTAAACAAAGCGGAGTCATTGCCTCTGAAACTGGTTTTAATTTTCCGTTTTCGAAAACTGCGCTCCAAGTTGAACCTGCTTTTCCGGCGTTGAGTTCTTGGCAAGCAATCTGATGAAACATATAGGCGCCAAAATAAATAGACTCTTCAAACATATAGGACTTGTCGACATTCTCTTTTATCGCCTCTATGCGGGCTTCGGATGAAATTGAAACCAAGTTTCTTAGTTTCTTTTCAAATAAGATTTGAAAATTAGGCTCGTACATTTCTTTTTGCGCTATGATTGAAACCCAGTCGGCAGGAATTGATCCTGATTGGCTTAATTCAAGTATTTTCTCTCTGATTTCTTGAGGTAAAGAATCAAAAAACTTTTGTAAAATCTTAACTCTGTGAGGTGCTTCCCAAAGATCTTTTTCACCAGAAAATAGAACCCCTTCAAGCACAAGGGCTTGAGTCAAATCTGGAAAACGGCTGGCAAAAATGGTTGCGACCAAAGTTCCATAAGAGTGCCCATACACAGAAACTTTCGAAAGCTGAAGAAAGCGAATCACACGGGCCGCATCTTCAGCGATAAATTCGGAAGAAAAATTCTCAGGATTTTGTAATTCCGAAAATTTCTCGGGCCTCGAAAAACCGGTTCCGCGCTGATCCATATAAACAATGTTGAAATTTGTAGCTTGCTTTTCCATGTCAGAAAAAAGCGAAGTTCCACCGGGCCCACCGTAAAAGTAAAAGATAGTCGGTTTGTTTGAATCTAACTCTTTAGGAAGTCGATAAAAAATCTTCATTTGGCCGGACGTGGCTTTGGAGTAATCGAGTGGCACACTGATAAATCCGTATTTTCCTAGCATTGGCAAAGGAGGCTTTTTCAAATAAGTTTCAAGGCGCTGCTCGCCAGTTTGATAAGGATCCTCAATGAGAATTTTCTCAGGAACAACAGCGATTGACATTGAAAGCTGAAAAAATGTCACCAAAGAGAATAGAAAAGCCGTTATCTTTTTCATCCAGTCAATATATCCGATTCGCCCTTCGTGGAAAGGTTTAAAATAACAAAATGAAATAAGATCTTAGGTGACTAATAATTTAACGAAAACCTCCTTCTTTCTGACAACGTAGAATGGCAGCATCCCCCCTGCGAGACCGAAGCCTAGGGCCAGTTCTCAACGGGGAGCATGTGGGTCAGTCACATTGCTGACTGAAAATACAAAAAACCGAATTGTGTACAAAATGTTGCTTGTAAAAAGGCTGCCGCTCACAAACTTACCAAAATGTAGTAACCCATGCCAAACCAAAGACTTGAGCTTGTACCCAAGCACAAGTAAAGTCGCGCTACTGAACTCAATATCGCACTGACCAGGATCGCGACTTATGAAGACCACTCTCGTTTCGATCGAAAACTGGAGCTTCACAAAATACCCACTCAAATTAGGAAGACTCCGATAACCTCTGGCGATGAGCGGCACCCCTGGACTTTCCAATTCAGATTCGATTGAATGGCCCCATGAAAACTTACAATACTATTCAGATGCTCTCAGTTTCACTTTTATTGGGTGGCTGCACCACTTTTAAAAATACCAAAGGCTTGAGCACGACTGAAAAGGCCAACGGTGCGAACTATCAGAGTTCAAATGCGGCCGGTTCCTTTGCTGTTGGGAATCAGTTGGCACCGAATGTGAGAAAGATTTCTGGCAAGGTTTATTGCGGTCATGGGCTGAATCAGTCTCCAGCAAATAATGCTCAAATCGAATTGATGCAAAACTCGACAACTCAGTTCTCTGGAAAAACTGACGCAAATGGCAGTTATGTGATTCTTCAACCGATCGAGCCGAAGAAAGCTTATTTTCTCACTGCAAAATCAAAATGTGGAGAAACAAGGACCGAAGTTGGATTTGCGAAAAACGCAAAAGATCTGACTCAGGACCTATATCTCGGCGAAGATTGAATCAGTTCTGAGTTCCGGGAGGGCGAATTGCACAAAACATCATCGGAAGTTACCAATCTCTAAGGGAAATTCACACAGCTGCTGGTGCCCCTTCCAATGCTACGGAATTTTCCACAGCTTATAATTTCTTTCGCCTTTCAGTCTATGCTATAATTCTACTTTAATTCGACAGGAGGCTTTATGTCTGCAGCGGGCTCGCTTTGGAAACCGTCATCAAATTTTCGTTGGAACTTGAAATCGCAGTTGGATTTCGGTTCTGGCTATTCTGAAATTCGAATTCATGAGAATCGCACAATGAGTCTGGCTTTTCTCAATGGACAACAAGTGGGCAATAGTAAGAACTCGCAAAGTGGAGTTTCGGCTCGAAGTTTCTCTGGAGGTCGTTGGGGTTTTTCATCTCGTCCTCAAATCGATGTCGCTAGTGTTCAGAAAGTTTTAGGCGAGGCCAAATACAATGCTCAGTTTTTAGCGACCAGAAATCCAAGCCCTCTGACCTTGGCCAGTGTTTCGCTGGGAAATGGCCAAATGGATCTTTCAACAAAAAAGACCAAACTCTCCACTGAAGAACTGGTCAAATTTATACTCTCCATAGACGCTCACATTCAGACTCAGTGCCCCGATGTGAAAACACGAAAGCTAAATATCTATCAACAGGATTTTATCAAAGAAATTTACAATTCTGACGGAGCCTCTAATTATCTTCATCATGCTCGCTCTTATTTCGTCATTTCCATAGGTATGGATTCGCCCCACGGCCCACAGGACAGACGATTCAATTTTGGCGACAAGGGTGAGATTGAAGATACCTTGCCGAGCTTTTCGGAAATTAGCGAAAAACTTGCCGTTGCCTACAGGGAATTGAAGGAAAAAGTCGAAGGCATTTATCCGGAGAGTGGTAGCAAGGAAGTCATTCTTCATTCGAAAATGGCTGGAATTCTGGCTCACGAAGCCATCGGCCACACCACAGAAGCGGACCTCGTGCGTGGGGGCTCGATTGCTCGAGACTGGCT
>JAYTZS010000243.1:0-3977 GCA_043741885.1 Bdellovibrio sp.
CTGGCTTTTTAATTCGCGACGACGGCTTGATTGTCACCAACAACCACGTGATTGCTGGCGCTGATAAAATTCAAGTCCAACTGTCCGAGAAATCCAAAATGTATGATGCAAAGCTGATCGGTTCCGACGAACGAACAGACATTGCACTGATCAAAATCAACGCCTCTGAAAAATTACAAGTGGCTCAATTGGGTATTTCGAAAGAAATGGAAGTTGGAGAGTGGGTCGCTGCCTTTGGAAATCCCTATGGCCAAGGTCACACCATGACCAAAGGAATTATCTCAGCCAAGGGCCGAGAGATTGGTGAGATCAATAAATTTCCATTGATTCAAACCGACACTCCAATCAATCCCGGAAATTCCGGTGGACCCTTGGTGAACATGCGAGGCCAAGTAATCGGAGTCAATTCAGCAATCGACGCCAGGGCGCAAGGAATTGGCTTTGCGATTCCAATTGATGAAGTCAAAGCGATCATTCCAATCTTGGAAAAAGACGGAAAGATTCGCAAGGGCTACATCGGAGTCGGCCTTGATGACTTGAATCCACAAGCGGCAATGTATTTAGGTCTTAAGACTCCCGAAGGAGCTTTGATTGCAAGCGTCGATCCAACAGGTCCCGCGGGACGAGCCGGCTTAAGGCCTTACGACGTCGTCACTGAATACAACAACAAGAAAGTCGAATCTGTTCGAGATCTCACCGACGGAGTCGCCGACACTCCCATTGGCAATCGGGCCAAAGTGAAATTCATTCGTGAAGGTGCGGTTAAAACTTTGGAAGTAACCATTGCCGATCGCCCCGACCAAGTGCGAATGAAAGGCCCAACTGGCAAACCAAAATCGGCCAACTCTGCCAGATCCGTCAATAGCTTGGGCTTTGTTGTGGTCGATATGTCAGACAGTGTTCGCCAAGAGTTCAATTTGAATTCAGCTGCTGGCAACCACCCAGTCATCTCCGAAGTTGCTCCTGACAGCAAAGCGGATGAAATCGGAATGCTCCCAGGTGACGTGATCTTGGAAGTGAACCGCCGCCCGGTAAACTCAGCCCAAGATGTGCTCAAACAAGTCAAAAAATCACCGCTGACCTTTCGAGTGGCCCGTGGCCCAGGGATTTTGATTCTAACTTTTTAAGCTGTTTCATTTTTACGTCTCACATTGAGAAAATCTGCAGCTTCAGTAAGTTGACCAAAGTCCGATAAGTTGAAATGAACATCACGGACGTCAAAGTTTTCCTGGTCAACGAAGAGCGCTTGAAAGCTTACGTCTCGATCACCGTGGACGCTTGCTTTGTGATCCGTGATCTGAAAGTCATTCAGGGCCCCAGCGGCCTCTTCGTCGCAATGCCGAGCAAAAAGCGCAAGGATGGTCAATTCCGAGATATCGCCCACCCATTGAATCAAGAAACTCGGCAGCTAATTGAAGACGCCGTCTTCGCCGCTTTTGAGTCTGAAATTAAGTCCGTCGGCCAATCCTTAAATTTGATCAAGCGCCCGACTGCGACTTCCGAGTTCTCTGATTCTTCAGATTGAAATTTAACAAACACCGCATTGTTCTCTGGTCTTCTTGCGAAAGGAGAGCTTAGCTTCTTGTGAAAACAAGGAGAAATATTTTATGGAACAACAGATTTTAGAAGGATGCATCGTCGCTATTCTAGCAACTGACGGATTCGAACAATCCGAATTGCTAGAACCAAGAAAGCAACTCGAAAAAGCCGGAGCTCTGGTTCAGGTCATCTCCTTGAAGCCAGGCTCAATCAAAGCTTGGAAAGACAAAAACTGGGGACCTCCAATCGAAGTCGACAAAGTTTTGGCAGATGTCCAAGCCGCTGATTTCGACGCCCTGATGTTGCCAGGTGGAGTGCTCAATCCCGACAAACTTCGCATGACCCCGGAAGCAGTGGAGTTCGTCAAAGCTTTCGTCGATGGCGGAAAACCCATCGCAGCGATTTGCCACGGGCCTTGGACTTTGATTGAAGCCGGTGGAGTGCAGGGACGCCAAGTAACTTCCTGGCCATCTCTAAAAACCGACCTGACCAACGCCGGAGCCAATTGGGTGGATCGACCCGTGGTGGTCGACCGCGGCCTTATTACCAGTCGCAAACCAGACGATCTGCCGCAATTTTGCGAAAGGATGATTCAGGAATTTGCCCAAGGTTTAAAGAATGTCCTGCCGGTCCCCGAACCAGCTTCTAAGGATTTGAAGGACTTACCAAGCAACTTCGATGAACTGCACTGACTCCAAACCGCTCCATCTACTATTTTGCAAGGCGTCGCTCAGCTTTTGAGTTGCCACGCCGAGCAAGATTTCTTAGTTTACGCACTCAAATAGTCAGCCGGTTGGGGTGTCGACAAGTTGGTAAGTCTACAGATTTTGATTCTGTCATTCGCAGGTTCGAGTCCTGCCACCCCATCCAATTTTCTCAGGTACCGTCTTCCCGTTTTGCGACTCGATGACTAAATTTGGCTCTACGGCTCTACGGCTCTACGGTTCTACTCGTTTGATGGTGGAACATTTCCAAATCCCAAAAAATCTCAAAGGCTTAGGTTCTACGGCTGATTGCTATTGCTCCACAACGCCCAGCTGGGTTTAAAAATCCACCAGCATATCGAGATGAGTTCGACTGTACTGAGTGTTTTCTATTCCATTAATTTTACGATTCAAATATTGAGCTAAGCTAAGATTCAGATTCTTTCGTAATTTATAACTCATTGAAATTAGATAACCCTTCATATTTGTCGTGCCATCTGCGAAATCCGAGTCGGTGAACACCCCTGGAACTGCATCTGACTGTACTTCGGCGTAACCTACTTGCACGCTCCACAAACCTTGCGAGGCGGCCAGGCCCGTCCATAGGGCCTGATTCGGATCAATTGTTTCACCATTCATAATCTTCTCTAAAAACAATCCGTAATTAAAAGATCCTTCTTCGATCCGGGTTTCAATAAAATACTGCCTCGGAATATATGCATTTTTATAAATACCCTGAGGCGCTTCCGAATTTCCTCTTGCTGCTCCTCCAGCCGATACATCAGAGAATTTCAAACCTTGCAGTGCCGTATAGTTGAAAAAGCCAAGTCCAACAGCTGTCACAGAGTTTGCCCCTTTCCATTTCACTCCGATTTGACCCCAGTTTAACATGTTGTCAGTTAATTTTTGGGAGTAGTAGGTATCATAGTTTTCTCGGATCCAAGTAGAGCCGAAGTTCGCAAAGAAACCCAAGTTATCATTGTAGAAATGCTCTGCTTTAATAGAGGCGCCCTCTAAGGCAAGGTTTGAACTTAAGAGGATCTGGCTTTGACCAGGTCGATAATGCACTTGCGGAATGCGTCCAGCACTGAAAGTGAGAAAAGGAGCTGGTTTCCAGGAAGCATAAGCGAGATCCAAACCAATAAATCGCCTCGCTGGTCCCGGATCTTTGCTATCGCCAAGAGTTTGATTGGCCGAATTGTTCGTGCGCGCGGTTGCCAATCGAATTTCAGCTTTGAGATTTGCTTCGACTTCGACTTTGACACCAAAGCGAAGCCTCAATTTTTCTGAAAGCCTTGAATCTTCAGGCCATGTGATTTCTTGCTGAGCGCGCAGACGCAGATCTCCATTCCATTTCCAGGAGGGAATAGCGTCTTCACTTTTCACGTTTTCCGAAGCGTGAACGAAACTTACTAAAAAAATAAGAGCAATACAAAATCCGCACTTCACAAATAAAAATGCCCAATGAGCCACACGACGTCTTGAAAGTCGTTACTGACAGCCGTATTTTTTTCGCGTCGATAAGTGCCGTAAAGGTCCCAATGGGGCTTTGGAAACCACTCGCTCCCGACTCCGTAAGCTTCAAACTTTGGATCCGCCTGGTCTGTGTTGAGATTGGCAAATTCATGAGTGACGAAAACTTGCAGACCCTGAAATATCTCGTGTCCCAATTTAAAAGTTTCCACGAGGCCAACCTGATTGTCGCGACTTTTAGGACGGTCCACTTCTAAAAGA
>JAYTZS010000244.1:0-11010 GCA_043741885.1 Bdellovibrio sp.
GACGACTATGTCACCAAGCCGTTTTCGGTGAAAGAACTGATCGCCCGAGCCCATGCGTTGGTTCGCCGAGCGCAATCGGCTCACCGAGCTCAACAGAAAAATTTGGTGGTTAAAGATCTGACTGTCGATTTCTCTGCGCATAAAGTGATTTTACGCGGAGACGAAATTCCTCTCACGCTGACTGAATTTAAAATTCTATGCGAGCTGCTTCGCCAATCTGGCCAAGTGCTCACTCGTGATAAATTGCGCGAACGAGCGCTTGGAAATTTAAATGTCACAGACAGAACCATCGATGTTCACATGGCGTCTCTTAGAAAAAAACTGGGCGATATGGGTGACTCGATAGAAACCGTTCGCGGTGTTGGCTACCGGATGGCTTTATAAACAAAATCCACTTGATATTCTCCAGTCAGTTATAAGTAAATTCGATAGCATTCGTAAGTAGCTCATTTCGCGCGGACAAGAAGGAAAGAGCTTTTCGGCTCCCCTTCCAGCAGGCGGGAATGGGTGATGGGATATTTTGGCCTCGAGGTTTCCGCGAAAGCGGGCAGGCCAGGTCACTGGCTTTTCCTATAGCAAGGGCCCTGCCACTTTTGACTGCCCATTTAGACACCGATTTGCATAAAAAACTCAGAAATACCCGCAAAAACTCTACCGACCAGTGCCCCTCTGTGGCTTTTCTCTGTCTAATCCCTAGACAGCCATGAAGATCAATATATTCAGTGAGATAGCATGTATGCCTCGACCTCAATTCAGCTTATCCGAGCGCAAATCGTTCGCCTGAGATTTCGCGATCGTCTCACAATGCAACAGTTTATTTGTCTTATCGCCAGGTTAGCTTCCTGGGGCTATTTGGTCTCAAGCTTGTAATGAATCAAGGCAGAGGTCAGAGATGAAACGCTACTCAACCATGCTTGTATTTATCGTGACTGCATTCAGCTTGGCTGCCTGTGGTCCCAAGCACAAAGAGCAGGAACCTTGTGGCTTTGTTCAGAACGTCTATGGGGAGCGAATTTCTTGGAAAGACTCTGGTGCAGTTCCGTTGGCGGTTGATGAATCTTTTCCAGTCGAAATGATGCCCGCTCTTCAAGCTGCGATTAAAAATTGGGAATTGGCTTTGGGTCGCCCCGTATTTCGTATCAGTCAAACCAAGTACATGAGTTCGGGACCCCAGCAAGACGGAGTCAATGTGATCTACTGGCTAAAAACCTGGGAAGCGAACAAATCTCTCGAGCAAGCCAGGACTTCAGTCTATTGGGTTGGAGATAAGATTCGTGAAGCTGATATCCGGCTGAACGCGGCCAAATTTACTTTTTTTATAGACTCCAGTACTGATGCCCGTGCTGTGCACTTGGAGAGTCTTTTGGTGCATGAGCTGGGACACGTCTTAGGGCTAAAGCACAGGGAGGACTCAGGCAGTGTGATGGCCACTTACCTGGCAAGTCAGAGCAAGCGGAACGCAGTTGCTGAAGCCGACAAAGCAGATTTGAAATGTGAGTATTGACTCTAAAAATATCATTGTTTTGAAAAAGACTGTAATTTTTCTATGTAAGGTAATTTAAGTTGTTATCAGAAAAGAACCGGGCCTAGACTTTTGATTCACCTCAAGAGAATAGGTTCAATGAAGGAGATCATATGCGTTTGCCTGCGAACGAAAATTTAGAAATTGCGACGGCCAACTCGAACACGCAAACTTCGACGACACCAACTTCTAAGTCCTTGAATGAACCGACTTCATTGAATGGCTCGGCCTATCCATCACTGTATACTTATCACGAGTTGGCTGACTTCCCAGTTCAGGAAGTCGACGTGTTACAAGCTTTGGAAAATAATTTAAATCAGCTGCAAGATATTCAGAATCGGATGCAGTTCATGATGCGTGAAATTCGTTATCTGATGAAGGTTTAGTGAAAGTCTAGTTTAGGTCAAGGTCAGGTCTAGTTCAGTCTTGTGATTCAAGCCTTGCGATTGATAAAGCCAATTTTCGGAATTACGAACTCGAGAAAATCTCCGTCTCGCTCTTGGTAAACTGCATTCTGTGCAACCGGATGCTCGAACTTAAATTCTTCATGAAATGACTGGTAAGAATTCGTCGAAACTTTCTTGCCATCGTCTTCGATTTTATCTTCAAAAGAACGAGTCCCCGAGACCATTGCCTTGTTTCCTTCAACTTTGATTTTAATCGAGTTCTTCTCAGACTCGGGAACAAACGCCCGAAGCACGTACATTCTTGGAGTTTCGGCTAAAGTGCTTCCACGATTTTGAATTTTATAGAAAGGATCCTGAGCTTTTTCCTCATAATGCTGAACTTGCCCAAGCTGTTGTTTTTTCATCAAAGCGAGCTCTTTGACAAAGACTTCTTTTTGCACGTTCACAGCTTCGCTTTGCGCTGATTTTAAATTCCGATAATTGTCCTGGAACTGTTCGTTCAGTCGTTTGAGATTGCCGGTATAGTTTTGTTTGTCTTCATTCATGTGCTTGCCATAGTTCTCATGCATTTCTTCTCGGCGGTGCTCGTAAGTTTGCTTTTCACGGTCCGTTTCCGTCTCATAATGATCTTCTTGTCTTTGCAACTTGGTGTTGTAAATTTGTTTCTGATCGACAACTTTGGCTTCTCCAGCTTGGTGCAAACGAGCGATAGTTTCCTCTTGTTCCTTATGAACTTTTTCTTGCTGAGTGTGATTGCGAATAACTTCGGCCTCCATTTTGATCTGATCGGAATGGCGCAGTCGATCCAACTTTTCCTGACCTTGCAGAACCTGTTTCTGATCTTCAGCTTTGAATTTTTGTTTGGTCACATTCAGGCTCTGGTCGCCCTTGATCTGTTCGCGGGAGATGCGTTCTTGGTTCTGGTCTTGGATCGACGACAGGGTGGACTGAGCCGCCTGTTGCTGGCGCTTGACGGCATCGCCTCGACGCTCATTTTCTAACTGCAAAGTTTTCTGATATTTGTCATTTAGGCCCTTGAGCTCAGTGGAATTCTTTTCTTGCAGCTGCTTTCGCTCGGTCGAAGCCTTTTCATAAACTTCTGAAATATGAGCTTTGGTTTCTTTTTGAGCTTCAGTTAATTTTGCTTGTTGGGCTTGCATGGTTTTGTTGGCAGCTTCTTGGATTTTTCGTTGTTGATCTTGCTCCTTGTGAGCCAGAGCCTGCACTCGTTCTGATGACTGAGTCGTTTGATTTTCAACTTCGGATTCGAGAGCTTTTCGATTGGCCTCAGCATACTTTTTATAGGTGGAAGTTTGAGCGTCCCCTTGGGCTTTGATGTTTTGGTAGCGACTGTCATTTTGCTCTTGCAAATTATCGATGACTTTTTTGTCATCGGTTTTGATGTGATTGACCACAGCTTCACTGCTGTTTTCGATTTGCTCTCGTTGACGTTTGTAATTGTCTCGGAGCTCTTCAATATCTTGGCTCTGGGCTTCGACCAACTGGCGACGCTTTTTCTGGTGCTCCTTTTGAAGCTCGCCGAGCTCCTCAGCACTGGATCGATTGGCAGCAGAAATTTCAGTCCCCATAATGACTAATTTATCACAGAGCGACTGAAAACAGAGATGTGATCAGACTCTAGGACTTGGGAACTGGTCTCAAGGAGGGGAAGGAGCACCTGAAGCTGCCGCCTCTTTTTCCTGAGCCGCGATCTCGCGCGGACTTTGGCAAATCGGTCGATTGGCCGTGTTGCCCTTGCACTTCCAGGTTTCTAAATAGGTGATGTGATCTCCGGCTTTGGTCTGAAAGTAACCTCGATATTGGTCTGGATCTAAGGAGGTTTTTAGGACCTGAGTGTCTTTTCCGTCAGCGGATTTGATCTGCAATAAAAAACTTCGGTACTCGGCCTGAGCGGGTTGACAGAGAACAGCCACAGTGGTGCCTATGATAAAAACGAGAAAAGCCGAAAAGTGCATAGGATGCTTTTCGGCTTTTGCTGGAGATTACTTGATAAGCTCCAGCAATCTGACTTTTATATCAGTTCACATCAGTGATGTTGTTCCGTGGCGGCTCGAACAGTGCTTTCAACGATGTGAAAGTAAGTGCGTACGACCATTTCGAAAGCCTCTTCGTCGAGATCTTTCAAATAAGACACTTTTTCATAGTAGGATTTTTTAGCAATGAGCTCTGTCATCACATCTTGAACTCGCTTCATTTTATTGAAGTCGAAAAAATCTTTGTCGTCTTTTCCCTGACCCATGACTTTGGCAATCGAGTGATTGTCAAAAAGGATATGGATTCCCAACGCCGATTGTTTCAAGAGAGCTTCCATTCTCTCTAAGCTTTGTTCCTGAACCTTTGGATCGGTTTTCGCCTGATCCTTGTTTTGATCATTTTCCTGTCCCGACATTCACGCCCCTCCTTGGTAAGTGAACCTGCATTGAAAGCAGTGGCCAGAAGTTCCCTCTCTTTCATGGTGAGAAAAATTTCACGCACTGGCAAGAGATGAAAAGTTTATGACGGGCCTCATCAAGAGGGATGCTTTCGATTTCCAAGGATGCAATGCTAGGCTGAAAGTCTGGGAGGTCGTTATCGCAAAATCCAAAGTTCCCTCGAAGAAAGCTAAAAAGCTAAAGTCCAAGGGTGTTAAGTTTCGCCGCAAACTTCCCAAGATCGTTATCGATCAACAGGCTGGTCTGGTTTTTCATAGTGAGAAGGAACTGTATGAGTTCTTCGCTCCACAAATCGAAGTTCTTGAGAATCAGCATCACTCACTGCGCAAAGAAAATGATGTATTAGAAGAAGAGGTCGAAAACCTCAGTCAACTTTTGGATCTCACCTTGGATGAGCCCGCCGAGATTTGGTACGATGAAAAGAGTTTCGACGACTTTCCAATCTTTCACTTCATCCGACCTTTGGAAGAGTTGAATGCTTTTCATGTGGCGGTCACCTATGTCTCAGCCGAAGACGAACCGACTTTCATCTTCCTGCATTTTGTCACGAGAGACCTAGACCTAGTGACTCATTACCGCCGTGGAGATTTGGTTTACGACAAGGCTTTTGAAGAAGTGGGCTTTGGAGCGCTTGAAGGTGATGCGCTCAGTGATGGAGACCCGATGGCTATGGGGCTGTTTCTGTCGATGTTAAAACTAAGAAGTGAAACCGATGTGCCGTTTGAAAAATTTCAGGAACTGGGAACCGAGTGCCGCGAAGAAACCATTGAGAGTCCGGATGAAATTTGGCGGACGAATGATTTGCACGGGGAGACTCTGGTGACTTTCATTCGGGAATTTCCTGAACATGAGCTCAAAGATTTCAATTATGTCGTAGTGACACAGGAGGACACGAGCAGCGCCGTTCATTCCTTGCTGTTTTCATTTCCCTCCAGTGATTCCACTTTGCTGGATCGTTATCGGCACGGGGAAAACCTCCAGGCTGACGAAGTCAGCACGGAAAGCAGTCATTAGAAGCAAAAAGCTTTGGCAAATTCGTAATAGTTGGCTTGAGTCCAATTCTGCCCAAGCTTTTCCTTCATGGGATGCAACGATTGCAAAACTCCTGGATGGCGGGCGTCCGCTGCATATCTGGACGGATCGGCCGCAAAGGTCGGGATCAAAGCGTCCATTTGCTTTTGCACCACTCCATTGAGTTTCAGCACCACTCGCAGAGCTTGAAAAGAGTTACTGCCGTCTTTCAGATTCACCACCAGATTGGTTGCTCCATAAAAAGCCTGAGGAGTGCCTGTTGGGATGTCGGCGTACTGACCCATTTGAACTGTTTCTTCCCAGTTGAAAACACTGTAAGTCGTGTTGGCAATGAGCTGATAATTACCAGACACTTTCTTTTCAAATTGGAAAGCTAGTGGGCTCGAATCAATTGAAGTGCTGCCATCGACGGCTGCCGTCCAACGGTAAATCAGCATGTCCCAATTTCCCGATTGCCAAGCTTGAGGAGCGGTTGAAATTTGCACTCGAACATAATCAGCTCGAGCTTGCCCATAGGCATCGACATACTGCTGCAAATGAATCTGACTGTCGCTAAGCGAGCTGGTATCTTTCGAGCAAATGGCCATGGCAGTTTCGTTCCCTGTGGGACTTGTCGGGCTTGTCGAGGCTTGAGCAGCAGCGCCGAAGCCGTCAGTGGATGATTTCGATGAACCGCAGCCAATCAAAGCTAAAAGACTTAGAGCACTCAGTGTGGTGATCAGTAACTGTGTCATCAATCCCCCGATATGACTCTAGTGAGCAATCGAAGTGCCATAACTCATTTTGAGACATTCATGCAAAATACCGATCTGCACTGTTCTTACATGGGAAATGACAGGGAAAAAGTGTGTCGTTCAGAGAACTTCAAGCAAACGTTGAGCCCACCGTTGATGGGTGAGCTGTCGATCGATTGGTCAGCTGTTCAATCGCAGTTGACGGCCAAGTGCTCTTTTGCTTGTTTCCATAGACTTTCTTTTTCAGAAGTGCTTAGAGAAACAAACTGATCCAGAGGCAATTTTGAAAGCTGAAGTAGCAAATTAAAACGCTGTTCAAAGCGCCGATTGGCTTCTCTCAGACACTGCTCTGGCTCCTGCTCCAAATGCCGAGCCAGCTGGGCTACAGAAAAAAGCACATCACCAATCTCCTGCTGCAGACGAACCGGATCTGGATTTTCTGTCATCTCTGCTTCTAATTCGGCGATTTCTTCTTTCACTTTTTCTAAAACTTGGTGAGGTTGCTCCCAGTCAAACTGCAGTCGTTTGGTTTTTCCGCCAATTTTGCCCGCCGCTTGCAAAGCTGGAAGATTTTTAGGGTAACTAAAAACAGGCTTCGGAGTGCCTGTTGAATTTTCTTCGGCTTTCAGTTGCTCCCATTTTTTCCACACATCTTGAATGCTATTAACTGCAGAGCCAGCAAAAACATGAGGGTGACGGCGAGTCATCTTTTCGTTGAGACTTTCAATGACATTTGACAAGTTGAAGCGGCCTTCGTCCGCAGCCACTTGGGCTTGTAGAACCACCTGAAAAAGAAAATCACCCAGCTCTTCGACAATGTGCTTTTGATTACCAGATTCAATGGCTTCGGCCAATTCATGGGCCTCTTCAATTGCATACTGAACAAGAGTTTCAGAGTTCTGCGCCTGATCCCAGGGGCAACCGCCTGGACCTCGAAGTTGAGCAACGATCTCGACCAGAGTCTGAAATTCAGATACAATTTTGCTAGTTTTAGCTTTTTTCATCTCAGTTTTTCCATTCGACCTAGACGCTAGCACAGCTGTTTTTGGATTTCATTTGGAATGTGACTAGACCGAGTATGGAAAGTCCGCGGGAAGTTGGAATAATTTGCCGATTGCTCCGATAATACTCCAAGAGTATTTCGACAGTACTCTAGTAGAATCAAGAGAACGAGGAATATGAGCGCCAGAAAAGCCAACTCAAAACTTAAGCACAAACATAAAGAGGCGACACACAATCGCGTCAATTATGAGGATCACAGTCTCAAATTTTTGGACTGGGTGGACCGCTTGGGACTGGAGCGAACGATCTTTGGCAAGTTACTTGGAAGGCTAGAAGAAAAACTTCACACCCGACGCTTTGCCTTTGTCTTTCTCTTCACCTTGATTCTTGCTTACGCCATCACTTTTGAAGTTCGCACTCCCTTAAATTTTCAGATTGGCGACGTCGTCAAATTCGATGTGGTTTCTCCTGTCAGCTTTGAAATGGTTGATGAGACCACCACAGAAGAAAAGCGAGTTCGGGCCGAAATGGCAGTGCCGATTATTTTAGACTATGATCCCTCTGTTTTTGAGCGCGTCTCAAGCTCAGTGTACCGAGCGTTTCGCTTGCTAAGACTGGAAGCCAAAAATTTCTCGTGGTCGCCACGCTTTGCCGAGCGAGAAGAGCAAATCAAAGACTTTGTGATTCACAAAGGAGAATTTGAAAAAGCCCTTGGAGTAACTGTTCCTGATTATTTATTCGAATGGCTGGTGCGCACCAGGTTCAATCCTCAACTCGAAAACGTTGTCGTTCGAAATCTTGATCTTTGGTATTTGAATCGGATCGGCGAGAATCTTGAGCGTCTGATTCCACCTAATCAAAATGTCGTCTTGGCCCGCACAATCAATCGAAACAACCATGGCCGAGAGTTCAATCTTAGAAAAAATGAAATTCTGGATTCTAGTGTTCCTGACAACTTCGTTTTGAAAAATCTAAGTGGGCTCGAAAAACCAACTGAGAAAGACATCGCCAATCTACAGGAATTCAGCCGGCACTTGATCTACGCCAATTTGACTTTAAATAAGCAGGAAATAACAACTCGGCGCCAGTCGGTTCGCGATTCGGTTTTGCCAATCACGATTTCAGTGAAAAAAAATCAAGTCCTTCTCTCAGAGGGCACAGTTATTCAGCCTTTTCACATGGCGATGATCAGAGAGATTCAAACTTTGAGATCCGACCGACGACACGATATCTTGGCAGTCGCCATCTCTCTGCTCTTTCTTTCAATCATTGTGGTCTTTTTTCAGTATTTAAGCCGATTCACTCAAAACCGGATTAAAATAGACGATAAGGATATTTTCGTCATGGGAGTGGTGACTTTGCTCACCGTGACTGTGGCCAAACTTTCCCTTTTCTTTTTTGAGACGGCATTGGTTTCCCGTTTTGGCTCCAGTTTGCCACATGAAATGTTTTTGTATCTCATGCCGGTGGCTGCAGCTCCGATGATTGTCGGTTTGCTCATTCAGTCCGGAGAAGTGGTCTGGTTATTTACGGCCTTTCTCTCAGTGGCAATGGGGCTGATGACCGAAATGAATTTTTCTTTCATGGTGGTGACTTTTGCCGGCGGAATTGCCGCCGCTCGTGGAGTCTACAACTGCGAAAAAAGAAACGATATTTACTGGGCCGGAGTGAGAACTGGTGGGGTCAGCGCACTGATGATTGCCTTGATGTTTGTTGTCACCAAAATAGATCAAGATAATTTCATGAAGGAATTGGCCACAGCTGTGCCCGCTGGATTTATTTCAGGCATTTTAGCTTCGATGTTGGCTATGTTCATCGTGCCATTTCTCGAATCGGTCTTTAGTTACACGACGGACGTGAAATTACTTGAGCTTTCCAACTTGAATCATCCATTGCTCAAGCAGATGATCGTGAAGGCGCCGGGCACTTACCATCACTCGATGCTGGTTGGAAGCATGGTGGAAGCTGCTGCCGAAGAGATATCTGCCAATCCACTATTAGCAAAAGTGATGAGCTACTATCACGACATCGGCAAAATGGAACATGCCAACTATTTTATAGAAAACCAGAAGCCCGGACACAATCCCCACGATCACATCTCTCCCTATATGAGCAAAACCCTGCTGGTTGCGCACGTCAAGGATGGAGTAGAAATGGGAATGGCCTTCAAATTAGGAAAGCCGATCATCGACGGGATCATCCAGCATCACGGGACCACTTTGATTTCCTATTTCTTTAACAAAGCGGTCGACCTGAAATCAGAAACCGAATCGGAAATTTCCGAAGAAGAGTTTCGTTATCCAGGCCCGAAGCCCCAGTTTCGTGAAGCCGCTCTCTGCATGCTCGCAGACAGCATCGAAGCCGCCAGCCGATCCTTGGACGAGCCAACCCCCGTGCGCCTACAAAATATCGTAAGAAATATCGTGCAACGAAAGTTCATGGAAGGGCAACTCGACGAATGCAGTATGACCCTAAAGGATCTTTCAAAGGTCGAACTCTCCTTTACACGCATCCTCTTAGGAATCTACCATCAAAGAATCGACTATCCAAAAGCCGCCGGTGGTGGCGCCTCCGAAACCCCAGCGGTTTATGCACACCCGGGTTCTAGTTTATCTTCAAGCTTGTCGATTCGGTCTAAGTAGGAAGGAGAGGGGCTGGGCGGACGAGTGGGGCCGAAGCTGAAGACTGCGAGCGCGGCGGGGTCTTTCTTGTTTTAGACTGTGTCTTCCCAAATCAGAATTTAGAAAGCCAAGATTTTCCTCAGCTGAAGAGATTTCAACGAGTTATTGAGATTGTGGATTTCACCTGTTGGGCGATGCAGTTTGTTTGAGATTCTAAAATTTAGCCAATCGATTAGGCTGCGAATTTATGATGAACCGACAATTCACTCCGAAGATTTTGCTACCGGAATCGACCCAAACAAAGGAGACCTCGGAACCAAGGCTAGGGACGATGATCGAGGCTTCTGATGTGTCGCCTTTAAGTCGTGAGTTTGAGAAGTGCCTTCGGGACCGATCGAAAACCGATCTCAAGGACTCTGCTGTCTGAGTCGAAGTCAATTGGCAAGTTTGGTGCGTGGGCCTGATTCCATTGATGACCTGATCGAGTTTCGTCATGACCAAACACTTTTTGAAATCATGCGAAGAGAAGCCGTGGTGCCAAGAACGATGAGTGAATTTTCTCGCAGAGAGCAAAGCGGACTGACATCAGGTCCGCTTCACAGAGAAGGGTTAATAATCACAGTTGAAGGAACTCGGAAATAATAACATATGTCCTAGTGTCTGCCGTGAGTTTAAGGATTATTTTGAATCAATTTATACCGGCAAGGTCCGTTATCCTCTGGATCTGCGACACTTTTTACCCGTGCAAGTTGTTTTTCTGTTTTAATGTCCGTGTAAGTTCGCTCAATTTGTGTATCTGACAATTTTCTAATTGTAATGATCTCACCCAGATTTTTTAAAATGATACCCGGTTGAACGTGGTTGTGATGTTCGACACGAAGTTCATTCGAGTCACTTTTTGTGATACACAACTCCGTCTACTCAAGTGTAAGGCCAGCTTGCTTCGCAGTTGCCTGTGATTTACATTTTCCTTCATTCCAATAAGCCGTTGCATTATATAGATATTTAAAATCGCCAAAGTCAGTTTTAGGATATACGGGCCGAAAACCACCGGAATCCGCAGGAACCTTCTCTGAGCTATCACCCATGGCTATCACGGTCATGTTTTCATTAGCTTCCGAACTGTATAAACCATACCCCTTATTATCATAGGCGCGGCTGATTACCATAACCTTTGGACAGGTGTCCTTGAGTTTATTAGATTCTAACTGGTATACACCATTAAATGCACTGCCCTCA
>JAYTZS010000245.1:0-3953 GCA_043741885.1 Bdellovibrio sp.
GGGAATTTTGTATTTGGATTGGATGAGAATTCTCTCCTGCAAACTTACGGCGCTCAGCTCGATGTCGAATACAAAAACTTATCAAAGGAAATTCGTGAAGCAACAAAAGAGATATCGCTAAACCTAACAGCAAGTGAACTCATGAAATGGGAACACAAGAGAACGCGTTTTCAAGGTAAGCTTAACCTGTTGACCGAACGTTCGATTTCATCCGTCGACGGCGAAGACCAATGCAAAAATTCTCTTGCCGCCTTGGAGAAGAAACTTTCGGGCGCTACCGATAAGGCAGGTAAGAAAACTTTCGTAAAGCCTCCTCCCGGAAGCATTTGGGTTACACGCAAAGATCCTCATGTCGACCGACTGGCCTCTGCCTGGCTGATCAAGAGGTTCATTGATCCAAAAGCAGAAATTCGTTTTGTAGATATGGACAAATACTCTTGGGACAAGGGTCATGTTCGATTCGACGTATTCAATGCCGAGTTTGGTCATGTTGGCGAACAATGTACGTTTGAGGTTCTAGTTGAACGCTTCAAGATAAAGAAACCTGCAGTTCAAGCGCTCGCTGAAATTGTGCACGACCTCGATATTCAAGATCAAAAATACGACAGACGCGAAACGGAAGGTATTCGCATGGCACTCGACGGGGTCATTCGCGGCTATCGCAATGACGAGGGGCGTCTGCAAAGCGCCATGAGTCTGCTCGATAGTTTAACCTTGTCTTTAAAATAATGTTTCGAAACAGAAGGGATTCAAAATGAAGAGAAGTTATATTTCAAAGTTCGGAGGCCTGAGCCTTGTCGCCAGCTTACTCCTGGCATCAACCGCCCTTAGTGCGTCAGCAAAAAACGAATTAAACGGCGACAAGATTTCCGAACTCACTGGCCTTAAAGGTGAGATGAATGAAAAGGAACACGTCTATAAAGTAAGTTTCCCGAGGGGCGACATTAAATCGGTCGCTTCAGGCGTTACGCTTGTCCCCGGGCTTGGCCTGACATCTTGGGCTGCGTTCACGAAAGCTGGAAGTCACGTCATGATGATGGGTGACACGGTTTTGACCGAAGACCAAGTAAATCCCGTCATGAGCGTCGCACTAGAAAATGGACTCGAAGTCACAGCTCTTCACAACCACTTCTTCTATGATTCGCCAAAAGTCATGTTCATGCACATTGGCGGAATGGGGTCAGAAGAAGATCTCGCGACGGCTGTCGGTCGTGTCTACGCCAAAGTAAAAGAAACGATGGCAAGCAAGGTTGAATTCCCGAAAGTTTTGATTGATCCGGCTAAAACGAATCTCAATCCCGATTTGATCTCAAAGGCCATTGGCACGAAAGGCGATTTAAAAGATGGCGTTTACAAAGTGACGATCGGTCGAAAAACGAAAATGCACGGGTTTGAAATGGGAAACGCAATGGGCGTGAACACTTGGGCAGCCTTTGCGGGCTTAGATAAAGAAGCGGTTGTTGATGGTGATTTCGCGATGCTTGAGAGTGAACTCCAAACCGTTCTTAAAAAATTGCGCGGGGCCAATATCAATATCGTTGCCATCCACAATCATATGACAGGTGAAGCCCCCAAAATCATGTTCCTTCATTTCTGGGGGGTTGGTTCAACGACGGACCTCGCAAATGGAATTAAATCTGCTCTGGACACGCAGAAGTAATTTGTGATGGATAAAATGAGCTCAGATCTTCAAGGAAATGAAAACTCTCAATCATCGCTTAGGGCGATGATTGGATATTTCTTGAAACTCGGCGCTCTTGGCTTTGGTGGTCCCGTCGTTCTTTGCGAACATATGCGACGCGACCTTGTTGACGAAAAGAACTGGATTGCGCCTGAGGAGTATTCCGAAGGCTTTGCACTTTCGCAATTAGCCCCAGGACCGCTTGCCGCCCAACTCGCAATTTACCTGGGCTGGGTTAGACATGGAGTTCTTGGCGCTACCATCATTGGTGTTGCGTTTGTTCTGCCGTCATTTCTGATGGTCTTGGCATTAGCAGCCCTATACATTTCTTACGGTGGCTTAAGCTGGATTCAAGGGACGTTTTACGGAATCGGATCAGCTGTCATCGCGATCATGGCGGTGAGTTCCTATAAGCTAATTTCCAAGACGTTTAAGAAGGACAAGCTTCTGTGGGCTGTTGGAATCTTAAGTGTCGTTGTCACCGTTATCACTGAATCAGAAAGCCTGATGCTTTTTCTAGGCGCCGGAATTGCGGTTGCTCTGGCAAGGGGCACGATAAAGCCAAAGATCTTTGGCTTGTTGCCCGTGTGGTTGCTTGCAGGCCTTTCGGGTGTTGGATCAAAATCCGTTATTCTAGAGATTTTTCTTTTCTTCGCTAAAGCGGGAGCTTTTGTATTTGGCAGCGGGCTCGCGATTGTTCCGTTTCTCCATAGTGGAGTCGTACTCGAACATCACTGGCTGAACGAACAACAATTCTTAGATGCTGTAGCTGTCGCGATGATTACACCTGGACCGGTGGTCATCACCGTCGCATTTATCGGATATCTCGTGAGTGGTCCGTTGGGCGCACTCGCCGGAGCACTTGGAGTCTTCCTTCCGTGTTACTTGTTTGTCATTATCCCGGCTCCCTACTTCAGCCGGTTTGCAAAAAATCTTACAATTAAAGCTTTTGTTGACGGGGTTACTGCTGCCGCAATCGGCGCCATTGCCGGAGCGACAATTGTTTTAGGACGAAGAGCTCTCACAGATTGGGTAACGGTTGGACTCTGTCTTTTAGCTCTTATTATTCTTTTAAAAGTGAAACGGGTTCCTGAGCCCGTTCTTATTTTAATTTCGGGAATTATTGGACTTATTCTTAAAACCACATGGAGTGTCTTATGAAATGGATTACACGAGAAAGACCTAAAATTGACCGCATTGCTTGCCCATGGCTGATTAAAAAATTCGTCGATCACGAGGCCGAATTTCATTACGTACCTTCAACCGAAGTCATGAAGGTTGCAAAGGAGAAAAATGCAATCCCATACGACGTTCCGGGTGTGGAGCTGACACATGATGGACCTCTTTGTAGCTTCGATGCGTTCATTAAAAAATATCATCTAAAAGACCCGGCTCTCTCGGCGCTAGCAGAAATTGTCCGCGCTGCTGACACAGATACTTTAGAAAAGTCAGAGCAGGCTCCTGGACTTTTAGCAATCACTCTCGGGCTTTCTAAAAACATCACGGACGATCACGAGATGCTCAAAGTTGGAATGCAGATCTACGACGCGCTCTATTCGTGGTGTCAGACGCATCAACCAGAGCGTCCCGGATGGAACCCCGAACAAATTCAAATGTAATCAAACTTTTGATTGGATGGTCCGATCAAATTCAAACGAAGGAGAAACATGAACAAGAAATTGAGTTTAGCTTTGGCAACGGGAGCCATGCTCTCATTGTCGACAGCTTATGCGGCTACTAAGAAGTTAACGCCGGCTGAAGCTGAGATGAAAAATGCCTGCGTAAGCGATGCAGTTTACGGAGCAGAAGCTAAGAAGCAAAAGACGATCGGAGAACTGGCTAAATGGGTTGAAAAAATGGAGTACGGCAAAGATGCAGCTTTCAAAAAAACTGTATGCTTTGAAGCTCATGAAAAATGGGAAACCGCTGCTGGAAAAAATGAAGAAAGCGAAGAGAACGAGCATAAAAACTAATACTGATTATTCGAAATCCGAGCGCCCCTGCATTATGAAGGCGCTTGGATTTGCTTACGGAAGATTGAGGAGCGTTGATGAGAATGCCTATGGAGCTGTCGCTCCACCGTCTAGAACGTAAGTGATCTTAATTTCATGAAATTTTTTTCAAGCGAATCTCTCAGGGCGGCCTGAAGGGCCGCGATTTGATAGCTTTTCTTTACAACTCATCCCTTTATTCCCTATGACGGAATTGTTTTCAAGGGATAACAAGGTCGAATTGTCTTTGGCCGGAGCTGGTCACTTTTGCGGGTGATCGG
>JAYTZS010000246.1:0-3949 GCA_043741885.1 Bdellovibrio sp.
TCGAAGTTTTTCTTTCGCCAATGCACCCGTAGCTCAATTGGATAGAGTATCTGACTTCGGATCAGAGGGTTTCAGGTTCAAGTCCTGACGGGTGCACCAATCTTCTGACCCCTCATTTAATTTGAGCTGAGCGACTCCTTGAAATGGCAAATTCAAATCATAACAAACATTTGCGCCGTTCAAGCGCGGGTTCGAGAGTGAATTTCGCACGCGCTGCGATTTCGTCATTGCTCAATGTTCTCCGCGAAATTTTCGCTTCGAGTTCTAGACTCTCAGCTTGCAGTCGTTCTTCTTCAGCTCAAGATCATTCATTGAGGTAAGGATTCAGATACGACGCCTTTGCTAAAATCATCGGGTTGTTGAATGCTCAACCCACTTACGATATGATTTAACCAGTGAGACAAATCGCACATTTCAAAGGACAATCAAAAGAACCGCGCATCAACTTTTTAAGAAAAGGCGGCGGCTCATGGCCTGAATGGGACCGGTTCCTGACGATCGATGGCAAAGAGGCGTTTCATTTTGGTAACATTTGCGGCACCTGCGCGTTTTTCTTTAAAAAAGGTGAATCTGCAAACCGCACATTCTCGACCGATTTGCCTGCGGAAAAAATCCGATCTGCTTTGGAGGGGGGTGAGAATTTACTATATAATATTCTATTTATATACTCTCAGCTCCATTTTACCTGCAGACGACTATTTCGTATGTCTGAGCGAAATTGCTCCTAAACTTGTTTTCCCATCCGACGAATTCGATTACTTTTCATATGAGTCGGTTAAGCTTTTTGGCACTGATGGCGATTGGGAAGAGGGCACGACCATCAATGAGCACTGTTGCTGGGCTCATTATATTCTCGACGGACACCATAAATTATTAGCGGCGGCTGAGCTTGGAATTTCGATAAAAGTTTTGTCATTGCTTTAGCGTAAAGAATCTATCTGTACCGAGGAAAATGTTAATCGGCTATCTAAAGCTTCCACGTAACAATTCTGCCGCAGCTTTAATAAATGAAGTCGGCAATGTCCTAATTTGAGATTTTCCATCAATCTCTACAGCTTACATTGAACCCATATATTACACTTGTAGTGCTGATACAAATGTAGTACCATCAGCTTGTGGATCGCAAGCTTTGTTTTTTCACTTATGATTGAAGAAGTTTTGGCCGAGTTTGTCAATCGTGATGAATTGGCAAAACAGATGGAGGATGAAATTCTTAAAAATCCCGAGGCCGGCGATATCGTCCAAGGCACTGGTGGGATTCGAAAAATGCGATTAGCAGATCCTGGTCGCGGCAAAGGAAAACGTGGGGGCCTTAGGATTTTCTTCCTAGATCTGCCAGACAAAGAAAGAAAGAACACATCTGATTTATCTTCTGAGAAAAGGTGAAGCAGACGACATTTCACCAAACGAAAAAAAGATTTTAAAGGAATTAGTGGGCCGAATAAAAAAGGAGTCTTCAGATTGAAAAAGAAAACTAAATTAGGACAAGCCTTAATTCGTGGTCTTGAAAGTGCCGTTGCTTATGAAAAGGGTGAGCTGCAACTAAAAGCCGTCAAGCGCACATTAACAGCGCCTGCTCCCACTTTTTCAAAGAAAAAAATTCGCAAGCTTCGAGATGCTCTTCATTTGACTCAACAAGAATTTGCTTCGCTTTTAAATGTGGATATTGGAACTCTTCGGCACTGGGAACAAGGTCGAAGAAAGCCCACGAGTGCGACCAACAGACTTCTTCAATTGTTTCAGGAAAAGCCGGATCTAGCTGAAATGCTCATCGGAGCTTAATTTCCAAGATTGTTCTCCACGATTTTTGAGAACACTTTTAAATTCAGTCACTTAACGAAAAATCGTACGCATGGAGAGCGGTTCGAAAGCTGTCCCTTTGGGTGCGCCAATTTGAATGTCGTAAGAACCCCCGCTGGGGTGCTTCGAGCGGCACTCAAGTTTTCTTTTTTTCCATACCCATCAAAAATACCCGAGACATATTCGGGCTGTTTGCCGAAAAACTCTACATAAAGACCATTTTCCTGCACAACGATGCGGCGAATGCGTTCTTTTAAGATCTCGGCCCGTACAGAAAAGGGCATGGTACGTGACACTTCGGCTTTTAGGTCTTTGCGAACCTGACGATGAGAGCCATTCAAATACTTGTCGAGATTTAAAAGGTTAGCAGTCCAACCGAAGTGGAAGTCATCAATGGCTGAATCAGATTCAAGTCCCTCGTGAATTAACTCAAGTTGTGAAAGACCTGCCTCTAATTTTGAGAAGTTCAATGTCACAGATCCGTTCTTCACTTTTCGGTCTGACAGTACATCATTCCAGGTTGAAGAGATCTTTTGATTGGGGATGATCTCTTTGTATTCGCCAATGGTGCAACTGCAAGACTGGAATTTTTAAAGAATCGACTGGACAGCTTGGAATCACCGCGTACTCGGCAAAAAGATCAACAGCTTGCAAAACACTCTATTTGATACTGAAAGTATTCAAATCGAAGCAATCCAGCATTAAGAATTGAATGGAGAGTTTGGAGATGTTGTGATCAAATTTGAGTGAATGCAAATCACAAGATGGAAAATGAGGATGCGTTACTTTCTGATTTTAGTTTTAAGCCTCCTTATCAATGCTGGTTGCACACCTTGTTCCGATGTTTTGAGCTCATTTTTTACACCAGAACATTGTGCCGATCTCCAACTCAAATTTTCTTCTGCTCGTATGGCCTCTCGAGCGGCCTGCACAGGAGTCCCGAAAAGCCGGAAGGTTTCAATAGCTTGCCCGCCATCGGGCGCTGCTGCTTGCGCTGCTGCTGCAAGCAGCAGCGCTTATTATTTTATTTTCGCCCCGAATAATGGTGGTGGAGTTTTCATTGATACCACGGCCGGCACCATTCAAAACTGCAATGAACTTTGGACAGCATTGTCCAGCCTCACGCCTCCCAGTGATTTGATTGGAGCCTATTTTTCAGATCCGACCGTTGATTTGCTCAATTGCACGGATCTGGGGGGATGCACGGGGACCTCAAGCAGCTGTATTTCTGGTTGGGATCCTGTCAGCATTTCTCCGACAGGAATCGCAGTTGGCATTTCCAATTCCACTAAAATGTTAGCCTGTGGATTCATTGATGTCCCTCCTACTGTCGGCGTCCCAGCCGGCCCACCACCTAATCCGGGGTCTAACCTTCCCTCCATTGCGCTCCCCAATCAGTTCAACACTCAGACTGTCACAGGAACTGTGAATTTCACATCATGGCAAAATTACTAGAGCTTCTTTTTATTCTATTTTTCACAAGTATGGCCGAAGCCCGTATTTATGATGTTTACCGTGCGGATTATGTCAAAGGTCCCTTCTGCAGTGCTATTGGCGGCGCCTGCGCTTCGGACATTGATTTTGACAACAGCTTTTTTCAAAATCCAGCTACCCTGGAAGCCGGGCTTGGAAATTGGGATTATGATTATGATTTTAACAAGTCCAACACTCCTGAGCCCGGGATGAGTTCTGACAATTTGACTTCAGAATCCTCTTTTATGGCAGGAGCTCTTTACGCTGGTGAAACTTGGGGATATGGATTTTCAGTTTCTGTGCTAAACGACCAAGTCCATTCGAACGCTGTTCTTATTGATGAAGAAGGTCGGTCACGTAACATCATCATTGATGATCGAGCAAACACTTATCTTTTTTCACTGCCGGTGGGTTACAAGTACAGTCCCCATCTTGCTATCGGAGCGTCTCTTTCAGTTCTATTTCAACATCACGAAATCGATGTTGAAAATGCGGCAGGGTCTTTTTCCAAGCCCATGTCGAATCTCCCGACTCCAACTTTGTCTGCAGGAGCCATTTATAAGCAAAATTCAAAGTGGCGGTATGGCGCGTGGGCCAAGCTTCCAAATGTTTATGGATACGGTCTAGAAATCGATTTGAACTCGTTTGGCAACCAGGTGACCTACAAGGAAGATAT
>JAYTZS010000247.1:0-3949 GCA_043741885.1 Bdellovibrio sp.
AGTCAGAACAGGGGAAAAAAGTAGATTTATGCCCCAATATTTCCTCCGAAGAATTGTGTCGCTGAGCATGACTTGTGCTAGTTACTGGACATGACCTCAATAACCCAAAACCTAACTGAAGAAGTTCCCCGAAGTATGACTCAAAGAACTGTTCAGAATCTCAAAAGGTTCTCAAATACTTTCATTGATCGCTTCAATCGTGATCGAACCACCACGCTGGCAGCTTCGCTTGCTTTTTACACAGCTTTGTCTTTGGCTCCGCTACTTATTTTATTTATTACTTTGTCAGCGGGCCTCAGTCCCTCTGTCCAAAGGACCTTTGTTTTACAGACTGAGGCTCTTGTTGGGACCGATGCTGCAAAAGCGATCGAAATGATTATCAACTCGGCAAAAGAAAGACCTGACCTGGTCTCAACATCTGGACTGTTCGGAATTCTAACATTGCTGTTATCTGCCAGTCTTATTTTTGGAGAAATTCGAAATGCTCTCAATCAAATTTTTGAAATTTCGGAGGAAACTCAAGAATCTGAAAGTCTGATGGCTGGAGTTTGGACCTTCGTAAAGGCGAAGTTTTTACATGTGGGGTTTGCTCTCAGTTTTATTTTCATTATGATTGTTTCTCTTGTCGCATCTTCAGTGATCTCAGCGGCTTTCCAATCGGATGCGGCGTCTCTCGTCAGAATTGTGAATATCATTGCCTCTCTATTTTCCTTTATCGTTCTATTCACATTGCTCTTCCATTACCTTCCAAACACTCGCGTTGCTTGGAAAGTCGCATTTCAAGGAGGCCTAATCACTTCTTTGCTTTTCGTCGTCGGGAAAGAATTTATTGGCTTGTATTTAGGGAATAGTGCAATTGGGTCGTCTTATGGAGCTGCCGGTTCTGTGATCGTGCTGTTGGTTTGGGTTTATTATTCGGCAATGATCACTTTCATTGGTGCCCACGTGAGTGCTATTTTGTCTCAAAAGAGCGAAGTATGACAGGCACCATTCAATCAAAGACATGTTTACCACAAAGGAGACAAGCTATGAAGTCGCAGATCAAATCGGGACCGGCCAACAGGATCAACTTTGGTTTGGTTTTTACTTTTGTTTTTTCTCGATCGAAAAGAAGCTGTCGCTTTTTTTCAGTTCTAGCAACAGCCTTGCTTTTAGCCTCTTGTGCTTCACAACCTAAATCAGTCGCTTCCGACGACGAGTCTCAATCTGCCTCTACTGGGCGCTCAGATACGCCCGCCGCGCCAATTGCGCAGGCAATCGCACCTGCTGCTGCGGCTGGTGGCGCACCTCCAGTAAGCCCATTAGCAAAAGAAGTTGCAGCTGAGGAAAATGCTCCCTATGTAGTGGAGATCTCCTTTAAAAAAGGCTCATCACAGCTAACAGCAGCGGCCAAAGGCAAATTAAGCCAACTGTTGAAAAGCGTGGATAACACCAGTCAAGTCAAGGCGATCAAAGTTGTGACTTGGGCAGATCAGGATTATCCCTCTAAACAAGCCAAGAAACTTGACGATTTGCAAATCAAGATCGCAAAAAATCGAAACGATGAAATCCGACGTTATTTCCATGCTAGCGACAAAAGTCTCACTTTGGACCTGCATAGCATGGCCGAAAGACCTGGTGCGCTGAAAGATATGTTAGGAACTTCAGATTCTCGAATTAAGAAATCCTTAGAGGTGGCTGGGATCCCAACCACCAACCTGGCCCAAAAGATGCCCTCTAAAGCTTCTAAATCAATTGTTATGTTAGTTCTCAAGGAGCCGTCCAAATAAGCCGATTCTTATGTCACTGTGTTCAACGAAGCTGATTTTTTGAATTTAGAAACAAAGCGATATCGGATGTTGATTTTAAACGGGACGATTACTTATCCCATTTGGAGTTTTCTGACATCCGATGGGTCTTCCAATGGTCTCGATCCGATCTGGCAGCGTTTGGTTATTTCTGCAATTCTGCTGATCCTTTTTTTCGCCAGTTATTTTGCCGGAGATAAGCGAGTTTTCCTGCAAAAATCTCTGATCTTCGGTAGCTGGCTTCTGATCAGCCACACGGCCTGGATTTGTTGGCAGACTCACCTTTCCTATCCCCTGCTTTGTGGGGTGTTGATTTTAGCCTGCTGTCTTTTAAATATTGCTCCCACTCGACTAGCCACTTTGCTTTTGAGCTCTGCCTTTGCACTGGTGGGCGCAACTGTGGCTCTATCAGACCATCAATGGCTTGTCCCACCCCTAATAGTGAACATTGTTCTTTGGGCTGCAGTCATTCCGTCCGCCTCTGCCAACCTGACGCGAATTAAGAATCTTGCTGCCTTATGGATTTCTCAAAATCAAACCCGAGCTTTCTTTCACAATATGACCGAGGGGCTTGTGGCTTTCTCGTCAAAACAACGAATTTTAGCGATCAATGATTCTGCTTGCAAAATATTAGGAATTTCTAACAGGGAATTGGCAGGCAACTATCTTGAGTCGAATTGGACATGCTTCAGCGAGGAAGGCCGAGCCATCCAACCAGAAGACAATCCAGTAGCTCAGATTTTTACTACAAGAATTGCAGTTAAAAATCAAAATCTTGGAGTCAGCCGTCCCGACGGGAGTGTCGCGTGGATAAAGCTCAATGCAACCACCGTCACCAAATCTGTTGAAGAAACCGAGGTGATGGTTGTGTTGACATTCACTGACGAGACCGAACGGAAGAAGTCTCAGAAAGTCATGGATGAACAAAAAGCTAGGCTCGATGCCACTGCAAAGATGGCAGCACTGGGCGAGATCGCGGCTGGAGTGGCGCATGAAATTAACAATCCGCTAGCAATCATTGAAGGCAAAGTTTTCCAGATTCAAAAAGCTCTGAGCAATCCGGAAAAGTTAGCTGAAACTTTAGAAGCAGGCTTACACAAGATTTCAGCGACAGTGTTTCGAATCCAAAAAATCACCAAAGGCCTTGAAGCTTTCTCCTACGGTGGGAATGTGGAGGAGCCGTTTGTCCAAGTCGAATTTTCGGATTTGTTAGAGGACGCCATGGGCTTTTGCCATGAGAAAATCAAACGTTGCAAAGTTGCAGTTGAAATTGATTGCGAAAAGAATATTTATTTTCAATGCCGACCGATTCAGATATCTCAGGTTTTAATCAATTTGATATCGAATGCCTGCGATGCTATCGAAGCTCAAGACGAGCCTTGGCTGAAGGTCTGGGCAAGAAGTGCTCACAACCAATTGGTCATCACTGTGACTGATTCTGGATTAGGAATTCACCATTCTCTTCAAGAAAAAATAATGCAACCTTTTTTCACGACCAAAGAAGTCGGTCATGGAACAGGCTTAGGATTAAGTATTTCTCAAGGATTTCTTAATTCTCACCTCGGTCGAATTTGGGTTGATCCCACCGCTAGCCACACTTGCTTTGTGATCGAACTGCCCCTAGTACAAACAGCAGTTCCACAACCAGCCTAATCGTCCTAACCAAAATTAAACAATTTTGTATTTTACAGAGTGCGGATATATCTGCTAAAAAGTAATTCCCCTAGAGGAGCTCCTTAGATGATACCTTCTGTTTTCCTATCTCCGTCTCTTTTTGACAGCCGAAATCAGAATCCAGATCAGAAATTGCAGAAAAAATCGTCTTTCCCGGATAGCACAGATTCAAGTGATAGGATTAAAGTTCTAATCATTGCATCGCCACTTGATCTTTCAATCCGAAAAGCGGTTGAAGCTCTCGAGTCCGAGTATCAGCTTTACTTTGCTTCAAGCTCGGAACAAGGCATTCATTATCTAAAGAAGGACTGCCCAGATATTATTCTCTGTGGTCATCAAAAAATCACAATTGAGAGCCTGGTTGAATCTCTCAAGCAGGCTGAGTTTTGCGATATCCCAATGATCCTGTTCAGCAGCCAACAGGAAAAAAGTCGTTCTTCAATGCTTTTAGGAAATGGAGTTTGTGATTACTTAACTGATCCCTACTG
>JAYTZS010000248.1:0-3945 GCA_043741885.1 Bdellovibrio sp.
AGTGAAACTTGGATTCTCGATGGGAAGTCGCTTCAGCAAACAGATGTTGAAATCAAACAATCGATCTCTCAGGACCGCCAGCGTCTGCTGGGCCAGGAAGTTCCCTTCGATTTTTGTCAGATTTTTCGTTGGCCAGATGTGCTTCCATTGTATGGAATTGAGCTTGAACGGTTGCTTCAATCCGATCTTTTCATTGAGAGCGCAAAAGAATTAAAAATTTCAGCCTTAAATGTATTTTACAACGGAGCTCAAGCCTCCGAAGTTCCAGAGGGATCGCAGCCAGTCTACCTCACCGGAAATTATTTGGGTGGAATCGGTCTGACCAAGATTCTCAGTTACAACAAACGCCTTGCTGCAAAAATGATTCAGCAGAAAGCAACTTGAAATGAAAACAGTTCTATTAATCAATGTAGGCACCCCTCAATCTCCATCGCCAGAAGACGTCGGCATCTATTTGCGAGAATTTCTAATGGATGAAAGCATTTTGCAAATCCCACGGCCCTTTCGAGATCTGTTGGTCAAAGGTTTTATCGTTCCTTTTCGCAAGACAAGTTCAGCGAAAAAGTACCAAAAAATTTGGACTTCTCAAGGATCTCCGTTGATGGTGGAATCCGAAACTCTCAAAACTAATTTGGAAAAATTTCTTGGCGAGTCCTATCAGGTTGTCCTAGCGATGCAAGTTGGCAAACCGTCCTTGAAGGCCGAGTTAAGCCAGTCTTTGAGCAAAAACCATGAAATCTATTTTTGTCCACTCTATCCCCAGTATGCAACAGCGACGACGGGAGGGGCGCTCAAGCTATTGAAAGAAACCAAGCGGAAAACTGCAAAATCGAAACAGAAAAGCGCCGCAAAAGTTCAAATTCTGACTCCATTTTTTCAGCAAGATTGGTTTATTCAAAGCCAAGCTCTGCAAATCCGCGATCATTTGCAACAGCAAGATCACTTGCTATTGTCCTACCATGGTTTGCCAGTGTCACAATTGAAAAATAAAAATCCTGATTGTCTTACTAAAAGCTCTTGCTGTGTCGAACCCAGAGCTTGCGAAAAAAATTGTTACAAAGCTCAATGTTTGCGAACCTCTGAAAAACTGAAAAACGAATTGGGACTTCCATCAGTGACGGTCAGTTTTCAAAGCCGCCTAGGTCCGGCCCAATGGATCGAGCCCTCCACTGAAAAAACAGTATTGAAGTTGGCCCGAGAAGGAGTGAAGCATTTGAAAGTTGCTTGCCCCTCGTTTGTCTCGGACTGCTTAGAAACCTTGGAGGAAATCGCAATTGATCTCAAGGAGAAATTTCTGCACGCTGGAGGTGAAACTTTCCAGCTGATTCCTTGTGTGAGCGGCAGAGAAGATTTTGTGCGAGGTCTGGGCGAGGAAATCTTTAAGCTCTCGGAACAATCCCAGCTTCATGCGGAAACTGAGTGAGAGCTTCCGCGTCTTGTCCGAATAAAATATCCAGGCGGCCCTTCATGTGGAGAAGCAACTCCGAAGTTTCCGAAACCGCTAGATTGTAGGTTTTCGAAGCTGATTCGGAGCCAGCTTGGACTCCCTTCATTCGTTCATAAAATAAGGAAGCGAGAACTTTGTCGACGGACTTTTTGGCATCATGGACATTCATGCGGCCCCCATTCAGACTAGAAGCGTAATCCCCATTTCTTTGCAACGACACCACATCTTTTTCAAGCTGATGCGACACATGATACTTTCCCTCTTGGTTATTTCTGAATTGACTGGAATGCTCCTGAAATGGCCACTTTTTTATGAAGAGTTTGCTTTGGCGGTTCTCTCGCACAAGCAAACTTTTCGCGAGTTCACCAAGTGCCACTAGAGCAATGGATGGAAAACAAAACCAAGGTTGCAACTACCAAACTAAGAGCAAACATATCTCCTCCAGGTACAGCAGACGGGGTTGTGGTCGCATCCCCGCAAACTGAGGCGCCAAATTATTTTCGCAATTGGGTCCGAGATTCAGCTTTCACAATGTCAGTGATTTTTAAACTTTCACAAAATTCGAAAGATCAACTTGAGCGAAATCAGTGGGAAAACATTTTAGAAAAATACACTTATTTTTCGCGTCGGAATCAACTGACCCCAACAGCTGTTGGTTTAGGTGAGCCCATCTTCGAAGTCTCCGGAATTCCTTTTCAGAAGCCCTGGGGTCGACCGCAAAATGACGGCCCTGCGCCTCGAGCTATCACTTTAGTCAACTGGGCTGAAGCTTTGCTTGATCGAATCCCATTGGGATCCAAAACTCGGTTATTTGAAAGCCACAATCGGTTGGCAGGAGGGTGTCAATTATAAGACTTCTCAATTGGACATGGCTGTTCTTTTAGGCGTTTTGCATGGGTCGGTCGGTGAATTCTACAATGCTTCCCATCCACAGGTACAGAAAACGTTTTCCAAGCTGGTCGAGGAATTTCAGTCTCTGTATTTGGTCAAATCGTTTCCTCTCGAGATCTGACTTGGAATTATGCCGCGATTCTAACGACGTTGGAGGCTCGGAAACAATCTCTACGACGGCTCATTCAAACCAACAGGCTTTCTGCTCACCTCGGTTATTGAAATCGCTCGATGTATTGACAGCGCTGGCATAGGTCTTCAACCAATTTCTGAGCTCGGAAACCTATAATCAGTTTTTGTGCGCGTGAAGAATTAAGAATGTCTTGCAAAGGGGTTTCTTGAATCTTTCCCAAGGAAATTGCTGCTTCTTTGTCCAAACAGCAGGGCACCACGGTTCCATCCACTAAAATTCCAAAATGAGATTTAAGCCCATAGCATCGGCCGCTAGTTCCCAAAATCGGCAAATCGAGATTTGGCCAAGTAAATTCAGTGTCGAAATGAAGATACAGGCGATTTTGAATATGCCAACTTTTTTGCTCACGCACATCCAGCTGTCGCTGTGCAGAAAAGGAGAAATGTTTGGAAACAGCGTCCAGCATCGATTGGTTTTTGGAGCTCGTTCCTCGAGGATCGTCTAAATTCCACAGACGATAATTGATGTAGAGGTCGGGTCTTTCTTGAATTGCTCGATCTGTGTATGCAAAAATTCGTTGAAGATAAGAAGTCGGGTCTTTTTCAGGATAATTATCAGAAAAGCTGTGCAGAGAAAAATTCACTTGTCTGAAGGCCGGATGCAAAAGCAACTGACTTTGCTTGTCTCTTAAAAGGACACCGTTTGTCACAAAAAAGATTCGAACCTGATATCTGTGACAAATTTCAATCATAAGTTCCAGGTGAGGATGCACCAATGGGTCTCCCATCAAATGGAAGCACACCTGTTCTGTAATGGGCGCAACCTGCTCAATGATATTTTCAAAAAGCTGGAGATCCATCAGTTTTGGACTGCGGATCACTTCAGGACAAAAGCTGCATTGCAAGTTGCAGATATTGCTGATCTCTATATTGATTTTCGAATATTGTTTAGGCGTCAACATTGTCGGGATCGGATTCCCAGACTTCGTAAGCTTCTAACAGATCCGGCTTACAACCTCGTAAGGTGACCACATCGGAATCATTGGTTTCGCCGGGAGTCTCGAATATATCAATCACGTAAGCCACTTCGCTGGTCATCTCATCAACTCCTTCGATCTCCACTGGAATTTCGATTTCAACTGGATTTTCCAAATTGTACTGTTGAAGGTATTTGATCAATTCGCCGACTGTTAAAGTGCGCTTGAGAACAGGTTCAATGTCCCCTTCGATGCCTTCATTTTCAGCTTGTTGCACGAGCGCTTTTAAACGTTTTTGTGAAATCATACAACTCTCCAATTCATTTATAAAGGCTGAATCTACCAGTTGGCAAGGCTTAGATTCTTTCGGCCCGGCTTTCTTGCCGACTTTCGAGGGATTCAAAAAATCCTGTTTTAGTGGATGAAAACTCTTTTTTAGGCTAGGCTAATTTTTGGCGCTTTCTTCCGGGAGCGACAAACCTTCAATTGAACTTGGAA
>JAYTZS010000249.1:0-3936 GCA_043741885.1 Bdellovibrio sp.
TTTTATTTTCTTATGAAGGTAAGACATGCGATTCGAGGAACCGAGTCCCAGCTTTTGACCATGTGATCTTTATTCATTCAGATCTAGGCCTCTAACGTAAGTCAGTCAGTTGAAAACTCATCTTCTTTTATCCGCCAGAGAACTGAAAAATGTTTTCCCTTGCTACTTAGGTGTTCCACTGACAGCCTCGCCCAGAATTTACTCGAGGACGAGGTTGTTATGAATGACCAGAATTTTGTACCCAAAGGAGCGATTGCATTTTTGTTTTCGCTCATGGCTCTTTATATTGCGATTTGGTTAGGTATTTATATTTTAATGGTATCAAGGGGAGCATGACGTGCAATCCTCAATGAAATTAGAAGTAAAGTTAGGTGCCGCTGTTTTAGGGTTGCTGGCATTTTTCGTCATCATGACAATTGTAGCAGTTCAGCATTTCGGAATTGATCTTCCTGGCTGCGTGACGAATGTGGCAGCCTTCACAAAAGGTGAAGTGATTGAAAGAGCGCCTAAGCATTACGAGATTCACTACGTGGCTCGTATGTGGGCTTTTGAGCCAGCAAATATTGAACTTCCCACGGGAGCTGAAGCCGATATTTATTTGAACAGCGTCGATGTCAATCACGGCTTTCAAATCCTTGGTACAAACGTCAATCTGATGGCAGTTCCCGGTGCCGTTAATTACTCTCATGTGAAATTTAAGAATCCCGGAAAATACTCTGTCGTCTGTCATGAGTATTGCGGGACGGGCCATCATGGCATGACGACGACAATTTTGGTTTCTGACAATCCCACTGACATCGGGGAGTCTCAAACACTAACGCCTCAGTCAACTGCCCTCTCACTCGACGCAGAAGCGGGATCAAAAATTGTTGTCTCAAAGGGTTGCACCGGATGCCATTCTCTAGACGCCACTCGGGCCAGTGTGGGTCCCAGCTTTAAAGGTGTCTGGGGAAAAACAGAGGAGCTTTCAGATGGAACAAAGGTCGTTGTGGATGAGGCCTATGTGGTTGAATCGATCAGGGCTCCGCAAGCGAAAATCGTCAAGGGATTCCAGCCGATTATGCCTTTGCTCCCAATCTCGGATCAAGAGCTCAAACAGATTGTCGAATTTCTGAAGACAACGAAATAAAAAGAGAGAAGCAAAGATGGAACCCAGTCTACTCAATGAAGAAAATGCGGTCGAAATTGAATCTAGTTTAAAGAATTTGGTTCTTCTTGAATTAATTTTCCCCGTCATTCTTTTGATTTTTGGAATTTATCATGGACTCATGCAGTACCTTTTTCGCTCGGGCCTGATTCATCAATCAAGTGTTGCTGGAATCGACTACTACCAAGGCCTGACCGCGCACGGAGTGATCAATGCGATCGTCTTCACAACATTTTTTGCAGTCGCTTTTGGAAACATCCTGGTTCGTTATTGTCTAAAGCTGCAATTGAATTTGAGGTCAGCTTGGACTTCTGCTGTCTTGATGATTATAGGAACGCTCGCTGCTGCAATTCCAATTTTCGCAGGCAAGGCTTCGGTCCTTTATACTTTTTATCCGCCGCTGAAAGCTCATCCAGCATTTTATCTCGGGCTTGCAATTCTCATCATTGGTTCATGGATCGGATTTTTCACATGGATCCCGGTTTATCTGAAGTGGCGTAAAGAAAATCCAGGTCAAAAAACACCCTTAGCGGTCGTCGGAATCTTTTCCACGTTTACAGTTTGGATGATCGCAACTTTGCCTGTTGCTTACGAAGTCCTAGTGCTCCTAGTTCCATGGTCTTTGGGTTGGGTCCCAACTGTAAACGTTGTTCTGGCGCGAACTCTCTTCTGGTTCTTTGGTCATCCGCTCGTTTATTTTTGGATCCTTCCAGCCTATGTGATGTACTACACGATGCTTCCGCGAGTGGCGGGTGGGAAGCTATTTACAGATTTCGGTGGGCGCTTAGCTTTTATGTGGTTCATTGTTTTCTCCTCTCCGATAGGACTTCATCACCAGTTCACCGAACCCGGAATCGACTCCTCTTACAAATTCCTCCACTCTTTATTGACCTTCTTGGTCGCCTTCCCAAGTTTCATGACCGCCTTTGTGGTTGCAGCCTCTCTCGAGTACGGCGCAAGAAAGCGTGGAGGCGCAGGGCTCTTTGCCTGGTGGAAGAAGCTTCCGTATTTTGATTCGGAGAGATGGCTCTTTGGTTATTTCTTTTGCGGACTTCTCATATTTATTTTTGGTGGAATCACAGGCATCGTTAATGCCTCTTACTCGATGAATAGGCTTGTGCACAACACGGCCTGGATGCCCGCGCACTTTCATATGACGGTTGCAGGGCCCGTGTTCTTGTCATTCATCGGGATGACTCTTTACCTGGTTTTGCAGTTGACTGGAAAGAAGCTCAAATATCCAAAGCTGACGGTCTCAGTTCCGTGGCTATGGCTTGTCGGAATTTATATTTCGTCGGGAACGACTTTTGTGACTGGACTCCAAGGGATGCCCAGAAGAACAAACTTAGGCCTCGGAATGCTAGATCCGAATTCACCGAGCTACCGGCCAGACTGGGTGACGGCTGGGAACGTCGCTCTTTTTGGCGGAAGCATTATGACTTTCGCCATGGTCATTTACTTCTATGTGATCTTTGCAACTTTGATTTCAAAGTCTGAGTTCCGAAATTCTGGATCTGTGTGGATCAAGTTACCAATTTCTGAAGCTCTCCATGATGAAAATGTCTCTTGGGTTCAAAACTTTAAGCCATGGGTGATCGCTGCCGTCGTCGCTGTCGTGATCGCCTACACTCCGCCGCTGTTGCAAATTTTGAATAACAAAGATCCAGGCGCAAAACCATTTGACCCTTCAAGCCCAGCAGCGGTCGAAACTAAGTGAAACAGTTGTTCTTTGTTTTTTATATTTTAGTTTTCCCAGCAAGTTCTCTGGCGCAGCAGATTCTAGACAGGCCAAGCAAAAGCTTGTCGCCTGAAATTGTTGTCATCGACGAAAACGAAGTGCCACATAAGCTCAACGAATTTTCAAAGTATCCATTTATACTTGTGCCGATCTACGCTAGTTGCACATCCAGTTGTCCTCTCATCATTGAGAGCCTGGAGCGCGATCTGCCTCAATCGGGACTTGCGGTCGAATCTTACCGAGTTATTTTATTTACCTTCGACCAGAAAGACCAAGCTAAGGATCTCAAAATGCTTCGTCAGATGCATAAAATTCCTCCGGCTTGGCTGATCGTGCGCTCAATCCCAGAGTTCACGGAAAACTTGATGTCGGCAATCGGGGTTAGGTCCGTCCTCGATCCCAAGACTCGGGAGTTCGCCCATCCAGATGTGCTGATGGTGGTCGGGCAGGGGCTTAAGAATTCGCAGAGGATCGCCGGCCGTGAAGTCTCACCGAAAGTTCTTCTCGACGCGGTCTCGGGCTCTGGGAGCGAAAGTAAAGCGGACTGGAAACTAATTTTTAGTTTTCTACTTCCTGTCGGGGTCGTCGGGACTCTTATTTGCGTAATTGCAGCCGTGCATCTGGCACAAAAACAAAAAACGAACGTGTCGTTACCGCCTAAGGCTTGATGATTCTCTAATAGACTGGTGTTTGCGAGTTGAATTGTTTCTCGATGATTGTTTGGCTGAGCTGCTTTGTCTCGTTCTTCTCTTTAACATAATCGTCGGCGATCTAACTTAAATACAACTTCGTCCCTTTTTCTTTTGCTAAACCTCGCTGGAAGTGGATGACTTGCGTTTTTCTCCCACGAGGAAAAACCTGTAAAGAGCGCCCCTGAGCAAGCAACTACACAGCATAGGTTGCTCATTTATTTGAATCAGAATCATCAAAAGTTGAACCACTTTATCCACGTAAATAATTTTCGCTGATAATACTAAAAAAGGCGTTCGTAATTACGAATGCCTTTAATTTACTCGACAGTACCGATTTTGGTGAGGCAAATGGAATTCGT
>JAYTZS010000250.1:0-10901 GCA_043741885.1 Bdellovibrio sp.
CCGCTTTACGCCCAATGATTCCGAACAACGCTAGGATCCCTCGTCTTACCGCGGCTGCTGGCACGAAGTTAGCCGATCCTTTCTTGCATGGTACATTCACTTTCTTATTCCCATACGACAGAGCTTTACGAACCGAAGTCCTTCATCACTCACGCGGCGTCGCTGCATCAGAGTTTCCTCCATTGTGCAATATTCCCTACTGCTGCCTCCCGTAGGAGTCTGGACCGTGTCTCAGTTCCAGTGTGGCTGATCATCCTCTCAGACCAGCTAAAGATCGTTGCCTTGGTGAGCCATTACCTCACCAACTAGCTAATCTTACGCGGGCTTATCTTAGAGCGAAAAACCTTTTACCTCGAAACCCTCAGGAATCGTGGTCTTATGCGGTATTAGCTCGTCTTTCGACAAGTTATCCCCCACTCTAAGGAAAATTACCCACGTGTTACTCACCCGTGCGCCACTGGTATTGCTACCCGTTTGACTTGCATGTATTAGGCACGCCGCCAGCGTTTGTTCTGAGCCAGAATCAAACTCTCCAGTTTAAATTCTGATACTCAACAAATGCTAGTTTTCTGTGTGAACAGAATTCATTGTTTGTTGGTTTGTTTACTTCTCAAATACTTTTGTGAGAACAAGTTAATGTTCTCGAGAATTCAAAAAAACCTTTATCTAGCTATTCAGTTTTCAAAGAGCGAAATTTTGCGAGAGAAGTAGTTCTAATCAAACTATTTCTCTTCGTCAACATCTTTTTTTAAAAATTTCAGGTCATTTCTTTTGACACGAAATGTTTAAAAAAAGGCGCTGAGTGGTGGAGGCAACAGGGATCGAACCTGCGACCTTCTGAATGCAAATCAGATGCTCTCCCAGCTGAGCTATGCCCCCGCAAAGTTGACTGGTTGTGCCTTTGCAGTTCTCTAAGGTCAATAATTTTTTTAACTTTGCTTTTTTATTTTTTAAACTGTGGATTTCTGCTGGAAAAAGCGACAGATAAACTGCCGCCTAGGGAGGCATTGTTCTTGTTAAGTATTTAGAATTTATGCAGAAGCTCTAATTTTGCCTGGAACTAGACGCGCCAGCCAACGTTTTTCGAAACTGAGGTCGAAACCTGCATTTTCGCCACCGTGAAGAATCGCCGTGAAAACCTTTTTAAGTATTTCTATTTCATGATCTGGGGTTGAGTCGGATCCTAGGGAATCTTCGATTGCCTCAAATACACTTATTAGATCTGGAGTTGTAACCACTCGGGGGATTTTACTCATGTCGAGACCTACGGTTTCTCGGGGTTTAAAACCGACTAGAGTGTCTGTAAATAGCACTTTATTTCCTGATTGAAAGTTAACCTGAATAAATTGTTTGCCGTCGGCATCAAATCTTTGCAGGACTTCGTTGAGTGCCTCGAATGAAAAGTGAAAAAGCTTTCCATCGATTTGTTGCTGGACCATCACTTTACCGGCTTCTGTCACTTCCGAAGTAAGGCCCTGAGATTTATCGACGAAAGCTAAAATTTCTTCGAGCATTTGAGATGATTTCTGAGACATTTCCGACTCGCTCAAATGACCCTCCTTGTGGTGCAAATAAAAACAAAAATATATAAAATAAGCGTCACTTAATTTATCGACGTCTCTTGGATTGGACTTAACGGGTCCTTACCAAATAGCAGCTGAGTATCTGAGATTTAGCCTCACATCCTGCATCGGTTTGATATGGTGAAGAGAAGTGTCTTGTTGTGAGACGGATCTTTGGCTTCATTTTATCTATTTTTTGCCTGCTCGACTGAGCTTTCGTTCAAAATATTCTTCATAGGTTCCGTCGAAAGTTAAAAGCTGGCTTCGATCGAGTTCGAAAACTCTTGTTGTGATTTCTCTGAGGAAATAGCGGTCATGGCTGACAATGAGGACAGTGCCCTGGAAGTTCTTTATGGCTTCAAGCAGTGTTTCTCTAGATTTGATATCTAAGTGATTCGTTGGTTCATCTAGCACGAGCAGATTGACAGGTCTGGCGAGAATTTTTGCGAGGACCACTCGACTTTTTTCTCCGCCCGAGAGAATTGATATTTTTTTCTCAGAATCATCGCCGGAAAATTTGAAGGCTCCCAAAAGTGTTCGGATGGTGCCTAAACCTGCGGTCGGAATGGCCGAGTGGACCTCGTCTAAGATGGTGTTTTGTGGGTTTAATACATCCATAGCGTTTTGCGAAAAGTATCCCATCTGGATTGCAGCTCCGAGTTGCAACTTGCCGGCGGTCGGATCGGCATCTCCTGCAATCATTTTTAGCAGAGTTGATTTGCCTGCGCCATTGACTCCAACAACTGCGACTCGGTCCATTCGCCTGACTAAAGCTGTGGCATTTTGAAAGACGAGCTTTTCTTTTCCGCTTGTTTGCGGCCAGATTTTTGTCAGACCTTCAAATTTGACCACTTCGTCTCCACCTCTCGGTGGATCGGGCCATTCAAACTTGATGTCTCTTTCTTCGGCCGGAATTTCAATTCGGTCGATTTTATCCAGTTTTTTAACTCGAGATTGGACTTGAGCTGCATGTGATGCTCGTGCAGCAAAACGAGCAATGAATTCCTCTTCTTTTGCTAGCATATCATCTTGCCGTTTGGCTGCCGCCACTAGCTGCTCCATGCGAATTTTTTTCTCGCGCTCATAAAAATCGTAATTGCCTGAATAAGTCGTGATCTGTTGGTTTGAGATTTCAACGATTTTGCTTACCAAGCGGTTCATAAAATCCCGATCATGGCTTGTCATGATCAGAGCGCCTTTGTAATTCATCAGCCACTCTTCCAACCAAATAATACTTTCAACATCGAGATGGTTGGTTGGCTCATCCATCAGGAGAGCGGAGGGATTCAGTGCCAGGATTTTCGCAAGTGCGATCCGCATCTTCCATCCGCCACTGAAACTTTCAGTTGGACGGTGATAATCATCGGGACCGATTCCTAGACCGGTGAGAATTTCTGCTGCTCGGGATTCAATATCATATCCACCGAAGCGTTCGAACTCGCCTTGGACATGACCATATCGGTCTAAAATTTGCGCCATCTCGTCATCTGACACATTTTCGGCAGCAGATTCTTCCAAACGCTTTTCCAGGATTTTCATTTCGGCCTGAAGGAGCGGGAGTTCAGCGTGGGCCGCTTTGACTTCTTCGAGAGCCGTGCGCCCCTGCATGGCTTCAATATTCTGGGAGAAATAGCCGATGGTGAGTTTGTCTGGCATCGATATGGCGCCTTGATCAATCCCCTCTTCATTGGTAAGAATTCGAAAAATTGTTGTTTTTCCGGCACCATTCGGACCCACTAGACCAATTTTTTCGCCGTCGTTGATTTGGAAGCTGCCGTTCCGATAAAGAAATTTATTGCCGTATTGCTTCGTAATTCCTGAGAGATGAATCATGTGTGTTGCTGTTCCATAATAAGTTTTGTATTCTTGTCGCATGTTGATCATTCGCTGGCAAGCCCCCATCAGTCCGAACAAGGAACAAGCAAAGATACTCATGGAATCAGAGGGTCTAGAACCGTTTGAAGAAGAGTATGAATCGAAGGTAAAAATTTCTGAGCATCGCCATCCTTTTGGCGAAGTTCGAATGGTTGTTGAAGGAGAAATGCTTTTTAATATTGCCGGAAACCAATTTCTTTTAAGAGCTGGCGACAGAGTCGAGATTCCTTCCAATACCAAACATTGGCATATCAACAACGGTCAAGGGCCGTGTCTCTGTGTTTGTGCTCACCGGCCCGTTTAAATTTGTTTTTTAATCGTCAGGAGGACGTATGTTTTTAAGATTATTTTTGGCACTGCTCACTCCGGTATTTTGTTGCGCGGCTTCACCTACTTTAACCAATTTAACAGCTGATGATTTTGAGAAAGTTTCCAAAGAGCTGTCTGGGAATTTTATGCATCATTCGGTCCAGGGTGCCGCTTCGCTTGGAACTATTTTTGGCTTTGAAGTTGGGCTTGTCGGAGGGCAGGAGTCGACTCCAAATATGAATGCGATTGTTAAAGCTCAGAGCGGATCTGATTTTCCGAATTTATATCATGCAGGAATTCTAGGAGTTGTGAGCATTCCTTTTGGAATTACTGGAGAGGTGATGTTGACTCCAAAAACCACTTCAAACGGAAGTACTTTTCAAGAGACATCATTAGCGCTGAAACTTTCTTTGAATACTGAACTTTTGAAATTTTTGCCGTTTAATTTAGCGTTGCGTGGGATTTCTTCGAATTCACAATTTAGCTTTCAACAGGTAATGTCTGGTGCAAATGCAACTGTAGAAAATAAAAATTCGGTCGCAGGCTTGCAGATTTTGCTCAGTCCCAGTTTGCCAATTGTTGAGCCCTACATTGGAATTGGCTTTCTCAATGCCAAGAACACTTTGAGTGTGACCGGCTCTAGCACCTCGATCTTTGCTCCCGCGTACACTTCTAATCAATCAGCAGAGAATACTTTGTCGACAACTCAAATTTTGGCCGGGATTACGGCAAAGCTTTTGGTGTTTTCGGTTGGCGCCGAGTACTCGAATGCTTTTGGAGCTAGCAGCTACACAGGCAAGTTGGCTTTTGGTTTCTAAGGCTTCGTTGGGTCGGCCGTGTTTTTGAGCCACTTTCGATATTCTAAAATCTGTTTTTCAAATCCAATATCGTCAGGTTGGTAAAAATGTTCTCTTGTGACCTGGTCGGGCCAGTACTCTTGCTCGGCCCAATGCTTGGGAAAATCATGTGGATATTTATAGCCTTTGCCATAGCCAATTTCCTGCATTGCTGCCGTCTTTGAAGACCTCAAGTGCAAAGGAACTGGTGGAGTTCCAGTTCTTTCAACATAGGCTTGCGCCGCCCTGAGTGCGAGGTAGGAGCGATTGGATTTGGGAGCTGAGGCCAAGTACGTGACAACTTGAGCTAAGCTGATCGCGCCTTCTGGTAGCCCAACCAGCT
The DNA here is from genome assembly GCA_043741885.1 of Bdellovibrio sp. Classification (GTDB taxonomy): domain Bacteria; phylum Bdellovibrionota; class Bdellovibrionia; order Bdellovibrionales; family Bdellovibrionaceae; genus 21-14-0-10-47-8. The sequence continues at coordinate 4,926 of JAYTZS010000250.1, forward strand.
CGACTGCCTGCAAACCATTCACTGCGACCTGAAGACCTCTCGGGTCGGCATTTCCGATGTCTTCAGAGGCTAAAATCACCAGCCTTCGAGCAATAAAGATTGGATCTTCGCCGCCCTTTAACATTCGAGCCAAGTAATACAGAGCTGCATCCGCGTCGCTCCCTCGGACTGATTTTATAAAAGCCGAGATGACATCATAATGTTGATCCGACTGCTTGTCGTAGCCAATCGGAGTAGTGCCAAGTAAAGTCTGGAGTGTTTCGGCAGTCATTGGTTTTGGTTCGAGAGGCTCTGTATCGAGAGCCGTTTTCTTAGCTGCACGAAAATAAGAAAATATTTCTTCGAGCCCCAGTAGAAATCTTCTGGCATCGCCGTCAGCTTTCGAGATTAACAAACTTTGAGCTTCTTCACTGAGTGCCTCATCAGCAGTTAGAATCCTATTTTCAATCGACTCGGATTGAAAGACTTTGGCCATCAATTGCTTCAATGAATTGACGTCGTGTCTTTCAAATACGACCAAACGGCATCGGCTGAGCAGGGCTCGATTGAGTTCATAGCTTGGGTTTTCAGTGGTGGCGCCGATTAAGATCAGCTCTCCCTTTTCGACAAATGGAAGTAGCACATCTTGTTGGGCTTTATTGAATCGATGAATTTCGTCGACAAACAAAATTGTTTGATTCTGATACTGAAGCCGGCGCATCCGAGCTGCTTCGCCGATTTCCTTTAATGCTTTCGCACCGGATTCGACGGCGTTGATGGCAACAAATTCAGCTTTAAATTCTCGCGCCAAGGCTTGAGCCAGGGTTGTCTTTCCAGTTCCAGGAGGACCCCAGAAAATCAGACTCGGCAGGTAATCGGATCGTATGTAGCGGTCGATTTGTGAGAGAACTTTGCTCTGGCCCAGCAGATCTCTTCGGTCCTTTGGACGCAACTTTTCAGCCAATGGAGTTCCAGGCAGATTTTCGGCTGGCAGACTTGAAAAGAGGTTCATGGGCGAAGACTAGGTTTCTTGACTGTCCTTTTCAAGTTCGTTTTCAAGTCCGTTTTCATGTTCTGAGCGCTCGGTCAAAAACGGTAAATGACAGAACCCAAGGTACAGAACAGTCCTAATTTAGATTTACTAAGGTTTTTTGTATTGAACAGCTATATCAGATTCTCCGACCACGGGTGAAGAATCGCCTTCTGGGTCTGTTTCAATTCCGATCACCCTAAGGGTTCCCGTGAGATAAGCATCAGTAACTCCATCAACCAATTTCAGTGACCCGCAGCGAATTGAGCAGGCCGCTGTCCGCTCCGTTGTGTCGCCAGCTTTGATTTGCCGCTCCGCTGATCCCAAAGTTGCCAGAAGGTCAGAAGCTGAAATTGTGCAAGTGTCTTTTCCACCCTGCAGAAAGCCGCTTTTCAAAGTCACCTGGATATAGCTCATGGTGAAATCTTTATCGCCGAGCCATGAGTACTTGAATTTTGTAAACTCATAGGCAGGCGCTGCGAGACCGGGAGAATCAGTGGACCCACCCTGTTTGCAACTGCTTATTGATACCGGCAGCGCATTTGCCGTGCTGGGCCCAACCACGAGTTTGAGATCTCCACCTGAAGTGTCAGGCTTGCAACTGAGGATTCCAAGACAGCTCAGGGAAAGTAGAAGAAATTGCAGTCCGCGAATTCGCTTTTGGGATCGAGCCGGAGTTCGCTCTCGGAATTGTTCTTGATTCTTTGAAATCACAGACTGCCTCCTGATTTATCAGATGAAATACTTTGGCTGTCAGCCTGTCCTAAAATCCTTGGAGTGATGAAAATCAGCAGTTCATTTTTTGCGTGATTCTGGCTTTTATTTTTGAATAGCCATCCAAAAATGGGGATATCTCCTAATACTGGAACCTTTGTTTCAGAGTCGGCTTGATCCGATTGATAAATTCCACCGATGACTGCAGTTTGGCCATTTCTGACCATCACTTTTGTTTTGGCAGTCCTGGTGTTGATAGAGCGGGCCCCGTTGGCTTGGTCTGCCACGGCACCAAGGAAATCTCGGTTCACGTCCACAGCCATAATCACTGCGGCATCATTTGTGATTTGGGGCGTGACCTGCAGTCTCAACTTAATGGATTTGTACTCGACAGTTTTTGTGATCTGCCCCGCCGATTCCGTTTGTTTGAGGATTGGAATTTCAGTGGTTTGGTTGATTTCGGCTGGCTCGTTGTGCAATGTCACCACTCGGGGAGAAGATAAAACCTTCACAGTATTTTGCGACTCAAACAGAGCTAAACTGGCATCTAAATTTCCGAGGACATCCAGAACTCCTAAATGAAAATTTAAATTTGCTGTTGTCGGTCCAGATCCCGGTGTCACAGCCAAGGTGGTTTGTCCGATGATTTTCTTCATGCCTGATGAATGACCAAGGACCCCGGCTTGCCCGCTGGCATTCCAATTGACCCCGATTTGATGTTGAAATTCGTCAGTGGCTTCAACGATTTTTCCTTCTATCAAAACTTGCGGTGGCGGGACATCGACGCTTGACACTAGTTTGACGACTCGGTCGATATTTTCATCCAGATCAGAAATAACAATGGCACTTGTCCGTGCATCTCCAACGACTTTGCCGCGCTCACTGAGAAAAGGTGTAATTTGTTTAACGAGATCATCAATCTTGGCGTAACTAACTGATAGCATCCGGACTTTTAGCGCAACAGTCGCTTTTTTGGCGTTGGTCATCTTAATCGATTCGTCTTCTTCTGAGCGGATGTCAGCGTAAGGTGCCACCCGGAGAATACTTCCGGCACGAGTGTAACCCAACTTTTTTGCTTTCATAATGACGACAAAGGCCTGATCCCAAGGGACTTGCCGCAACTTTAGACTGATTGTCCCCTTTACTTCGTCGGAAAGGACAAGATTGACTCCGCTTTCGGTGCTGATCAATTTGAAAACCTCTCGGACATCCATTTCCGAGACCTCGATGGAAATTTTCTTTCCGTAAAATTGACTGTTTCCAGAAAGAAATTCTTCAAGCGAGCGACTTGATAAAATTTGGCTGGCAGCGGGCTCTTCTTGAGAAGTGCCGACTGAACTGTGGCTGCCGGTGGAATCGATCTCACTTGGATTTTGAGCAAGTGCCGGTTTTTGTGATCCTACCTCGCCACTTTGGATCACTAAAAGAGAATTTCCTTCAGCCTGAACTGTGGGTTCGGAGACATTCGCTCGCAACTGCACGACCACTCGAGTTGTGGTCGATCCTTTGTCTTGATACGCATCTAACGAGCCGATTCCGCCTTGCATATCCTTAGTGTTAAAAGGTCGTTTCAGTCGGTTGGGTAATTCGGAGTCCGCAATTTCAATAACAAACTGATTGGTATCTGGATTTTTACGTGTTTCGAAATGCAAAGGTTGGTCCGCCTCAATCACGACACTGCCGCCATTGTCATTCGCTTTGTATTTGATATTTTTGATGTGGGCCAATTGTTGATTTGAAGTTGCAGGCTGAGAGTTCTCGATTGGCGGCGGGACTTCCACTATCGGTGTTGGAGCCACTTCTGCTGGAGTGTCAATTGGTGGCGGCTCAACTGGAGTCTGGACCAAAGGAACCGGTGCCTGTTCCGCGACGGCTTCAGATTTCTTATCGGGTGAAGTTGGCTCACTGGTTGGCTCACTGTCGAACTGCGCGAACTCGTCAACTGGTTTTTCACTTATCGGCGCTTGAACTGCAGTGGCCTCTGGCGCTGGCGAAGAAGTTGGTTCGCTGGCGTTTGGTTTCCCTTCGGCCTGATTCAGTTCATCTTCCAAAGACAGTTCATTGCTTGGAGTTGAATTTGATGCGGTTGTTTCTTTTGGCGCTGATCCATTGTCAAAATCAGCAAAATCTTGGTCAGTTGCAGCTGCGGGTTGGTCTGAGTTTTCACCTGTGCTCACGCAGCGAACCATAGCCAATGCGAAGACGAATATAAGTAAAAGCCTTAAGAATCCATTCATTCGGCTACTCCGATCATCTAGTTAAAGTTAAGACACGTGTTGCCGCTGTTTGCAGGCCATTGTCTCCAATGGCCGGCTCGACAACGACGATTTCACCTTCACGTATTGCCGCTACAAATCCATTGTTGCGCCCGATCCGAGTTTGTCTTTGAATCATATATAATTTCCCTGCAGGGTCCTTGACCATCGCTTTGGGATTTCGGACCTCCCACATGATGCCGACAACTTTAAGTTGAGACACATCAAACTGCTGGAGTGGCTCGGCTGGTTTTGCCGGTACGTCTGGCGCTCGAATATCAGGAGCGGTCGTGGTTTGCGATTGTCCGTACGGTCGAAAAGGGTCTCGTCGGCCTGTGGGATCATAACTATAGCCTTCTGGGTTTTGGAAAATAGCCTCGGTTTCAGGTCCAGGGGCTTCAATTTTTGGCTCTGCAACTTGTCCTTCTGGAGGCGAGGATTTTGGCGCTGGAGGTGGGGCTGGGCGAGATGCTGCGGGTGAGGATGAGGGCGCGCTTTGCGAATGAGCTCTGCCTAGCACGGAAGTGCTAATCCAAAGACTCAAAAGAATGCCAAAACCAAAAACCAGGACTCCAAAAAAACGGTTCAATGACCTCATTTTTTAGGCTCCTGTCCCGGGGGTGCTAATGCTGTCGCACCTGCTTGCAGCCCCAGAAACCGATAGCTGACAACTTGCCCCTCGAATACTAAGCGGCCGCTCGGATGACGATCCGTAACTGTAGGAGCAACAATCGAAAAGTTGTTCGCTTTCATGATTCTTTCTTTACTGGCTAAATAGTAAAGGAAGAGAGTGATCTCAGAGAAGCTTCCTTCTAAAGTAATTTTTAATGGAATTTCTTCGTAGAAATCTCTATTTCGAATCGGTCGTGGCTCCTTTGATTTGATTGAAACGCCAGAAGTTCTAGACACCATGTCCACCACTCGAATAATATCTGACATCTGGATTTCAGTTGGCAACGCTTGAGAAACAAGTTTGAACTGATCACTTAGATTGCCAACCTTAGTTCGTACATTTTCCACTTCTTTCAAAGCAATGTCTGTTGCTTTTTCTTTTTCCTCTTGCTCTCGAACTTGGGCATTAATTTTAGCCAAATCATCTCTTAAGGAGGAACCATCATTATAAAAAGGTGACATATAAAGGAGCCCGCCCAGCAGCAATCCAAAAAATGCTGTTTTTCCAATCGACAGCGAAGCGAGGCGAATAAGAATATTTCCCATTATTTTTTGCCTCCGCCGACTGGCTTGTCGACTGAGCACAAAATATCAAATTTTTTCAAGGTGCCTTTGTCTGTGGGAACCTCTTCGGATTTGATTAAATTAACTTCTTTTAAGAAAATGCTCTTTCCCAGATTTTCCATAAATAAAGTCAAGTCGGAATCCGTCGTGGTTTGTCCGACAACTGCAAATTTTCCGTCTTGGATTTCAATTTTACTGAGCCAAACTTTGTTCGGTATATCTTTTTGGACATTGTCTAAGATTTTCACTTCAAGCAATCTCTCTGCTTGGAGTCCTTCCAAAATATCAATCTGCTTTTGCAGCCTCGCCTGGTCCTTTTTATAAGTCTCGATTTCTTCGACAGCACCTTTGGCTTTGGCATTTTTCTCTGTCAATGATTGGAAAGTTTTATTTCTAGCTGCTACCTGATCCTGCAGACCAGGAATTTGCTGGAACTCATAACCTTTCATAGCTAAAGGAACCAATAGCAAAATGAAAAAACGAATTGCGCCTTCTCTGCGGATTTCTGCAGTTCCAGTATCGATGCCAGCCATTGTGGCGCCCAGCCCTGGGCCCGCTGCTGAGGCTGCTTTTGCAAGGTTGATATCATATTAAAATCTAGCAACAAAAACTCGTCCAAAATTGGTTTTCCATTTTTCTCTGAAATAGTGTAAGGTGCAGTCAAAATGACAATAACATAAACGGTTTGGTCAATTCTATATTGTTTTGCTGATTTTTGTTGTTCTGCAATAAGCATCAAAAAATAATGCAAAAATCTATCAA
>JAYTZS010000251.1:0-3926 GCA_043741885.1 Bdellovibrio sp.
CAAAAAGTGTCTATCAAAACTTCGACAGCGACTAAAAGTTAGTGATCCAGACCGAGGCAGTTTTGCCTGATTGTTGTCTGTGGTTGAGACAAGAGCAAAATCTCAACATGAAACACCGGAACATAAGTCTAGATCATCTCATTTTGGCTCAAGCAATAAGGCTCAGGCTCCGATGAATCCTATGACTCGAAAAGGATTTTCGAGAAGGAGTCTCCGATGTTTATACAAGGTAATTTGCAAGCTCTGTTCGATGCTCTTTATGAGATTGGCGCGATTGATCCAGTCCTCAAAATGGATTGGTCTCTCATCAATGAAGAAATGTCCCGCAAGCAAAATAAAAAAATTGTGAATCAAGCTTTTCGCATGATCAATGCTTGCGAAGGCGATCGCGAATTGATGATTCAAAAATTGAAATTCATGGACGAGAAATCATTGAACTATTTGGCAATGGAGGTAGCTCGTGAATTTGCTGAATTCCAAGACCGTAAAGAGCTTCACTAGAATCACACTGTTCATTTTGGCCTTCTTTACTCAGGTTTCAGTTCGAGCTTGGGAAGTAGATATGACCCGAAGGACAAAAGATCTCAAGACGATGCGCTTGCCAGCGAGCATCACTGACCAACAAAAAGGAGATGAGAGTCTTGTATCTAACTTTTTCCAGTCGACTGACCCGACACAAGAGATTGTGATTATCAATACTGAAAAAGGTTTTATTCCTGAGACTGTGCACCTGAAAAAGGGACAAAATTATAAAATTGTGATCGTCAATGTGAATGACAAAGAAAAGAACACGAGCTTCGTGTTAGATTCATTTTCTGAACATCACGCCACTTATTTTGGTCAACACAAAAGCTTTTCAATCTCGCCGAAAGCGGATGGAATTTTTTCCTTTCAATGTCCCGAGACAGCACAGCAGGGAAAGATCATTGTGTTCAGTGATGACATAAATCCGAATAGAAAACCCGCTTCTCACTAAGGATGATATGGCAGAGGAAAATGAGTCTGTCTTTAAAGCAACAATTCGCCAGACCTTAGGTCCAATCGCAGCTTATTTGGAAGATCCTTCTGTTTCAGAAATTCTGATTAACGGTCCCTTTGATATCTTTGTTGAAAAAAGTGGCAAACTTAGTAAGACCACAGCTCAATTTCCAGATGAAGATGCTTTGAGAGCTGCAGTCAACACGATTGCTCAAAGTGTTGGACGACGAATCACTGAAGACGAACCAAGATTAGATGCTAGACTTCCAGACGGATCGCGAATCGCCGCTGTGATTCCGCCATGTGCGCGCAATGGAACGACTGTTAGCATTCGAAAATTCACACAGAATAAAATCAGTTTCAAAGACTATGTCAAAATGGGTTCCCTGTCAGCTGATGGAGCTCAATTCTTAGATATCTGTATGTTTTTAGGAAAAAACATTCTAGTCAGTGGAGGAACTGGTTCTGGCAAGACAACTTTGCTTTCTTTGCTCTGCTCACGGATTCCAAAAGGTCAGAGAGTCATCGTCATTGAAGACTCCAGTGAGCTTTCAATCAATTATGATCACATTGTAAATTTCGAAACTCGTCAGGCCAATCAAATTGGTAAAGGCGAAGTGACAATGAAAGATCTTCTGAAAAGTTCGCTGCGTTTGCGACCAGACCGTATCATTGTTGGAGAAGTTCGTGCCGCCGAGGCAATCGAGCTGATAAATGCGATGAACACCGGGCACAAAGGCTGTTTGGGAACTGTTCACGCCAATTCGGCTGAAGATGCCATCGTTCGTCTTGAAGCCCTTGCGCAAAGTGGTGATGCAAAAATAAGTGAAAAAGCTTTGCGCTATCAAGTTGGAGCTGCAATTGATCTGATTGTTCAAGTTTCAAGGTACTCTGATGGTTCACGGCGGATCGGTGCGATTTGCGAAGTAGCTGGATTGAGCAGGGATGGCTCTTATCAAGTTGTGCCACTCTACAGTATGTCGCGAATGGTCAGAGGGGCCGACGGCAAACTACAGGGGCAGCTGGAGCCAACTGGGGAAATTCCAACCTTTATGCACGAAATCATCGACAACAGTTTGCCGTTTCCTGCTAATAAATTCAGCAAAGCTTCTTAAACCAGGTTTGCAGTCGCACTTCCTTAATAAAAAAGTCAGCTAAATACCCTTGAATTGTCTCGATTCGAATTTAGAATTCAGTTAAAGATTTTAAATGCTATTTTCCTGCAAAATTTCGAGTGCAGTTTTATCCTATCTCGAGAGACAAAATGAAGATCTCACTTGCTTACTTGAAAGCTCAGGCCTGCCTGAAGAATTTTTGCGCGATCCTTCTTACTGGATGAAAGCTTCTGAGATGGAAGCTTTTCTTCAAGCTGCGGAAAAGTTGTCTCAGGATGATGGTCCACTGTTTCAAAAAATTGGGCATGCCGGTCCAGAGCTTCGCAGTTGGGGAGTTCTCGACAGTGTCCTTCGAATGATGCCCAGACCACAAGAAATTCTCTCTCAGCCTCAGCGTTTTTTATCTTACTTTGTTTCACCTGAGCCGCCTGTCGATCACGTGATTCAAACCAATTCTAGTGTCGAGTTTGATTTGCCGATTTCCAGCGAAATTTATCCCCTGGTTACAACGTACCTTAAACATGCGTTTGAAAGTCTGCCTTTGTATGTAGGACGCTCGCTTGCTCAGTGCACCTGGCAAGACATTCACCTGCATTTAAATTGGGGCAGCGATCAAGAATCGATTTTTGAACAAGATCCTGGCCACCAGATCTCACCCGAACTTTTGCGGTCAGTTGTGGCTTCTTTAGAAACTCACCAAAAAGAACTCGAAGAAAAAAACCGCGATCTGCAGGACCGCAACGAACAGTTGTCAAAATTTCAAAGAGAAATGGAATTGCAGATCAATCGACCCGCCAAAGGGGTGAAACTCATTTGTGACGAAGGAACTCTTGCTTCCGAAGATTCTACTGAAGCCCCTGTCGAGTTCTTGCCAGAAAATTCTATCTATCATTTGCAGCAAAATTTTTCTCGTCTGTCGGATTATATGGTGCGAGCTCAACAATTGATTACTTTGCTAGTAGGACAAGACCGCTTAAAGCCAGGTGTGAAAGAGGCCATGAAGCGAACCGATTGGGAGCGTGTGAAATCACAATTTCCACAAGTCGTCAGCGACAGCCGTCGTATTTTGGTTGAGACTCAAGCAAAATTCGGGGCGAAAGTGGAATCTGAAAATGACCTTGAGGCTGAAACTGACACCGAAAATGTTAATGGAGTCGTTAGCGAAAGGACAGAGCAAAAGCGGTCCTTCGAAAATTTAAAATCGAAACCTGGGGAGCATTTACATGTCTGAAATCATTTCGATCACTGCACGTGAAATTTTGGACAGCCGAGGCAATCCGACGATTGAAGTCGATATCCTTACTGCTATGGGTGCATTGGGCCGCGCTGCGGTTCCAAGTGGAGCCTCAACAGGAGCTCACGAAGCTTGTGAATTGCGAGATGAAGACAGCCGTCGCTACATGGGTAAAGGTGTCCTGAGGGCTATCGAAAACGTAAAAGAAAAAATTGCGCCTGAAATTTTGGGCAGTGAGGTGACGAATCAACTCGCAATTGATAAAATGCTTTTGGAAATCGATGGCACTGAAAACAAAACAAACTTAGGGGCCAATGCAATCCTGGGTGTTTCTCTGGCCTGTGCGAAGGCCGCAGCGTTGGACACGGGTCTGCCACTTTTTCGTTACATTGGTGGTTCTCAAGCCTACAAACTACCAGTGCCATTGATGAATGTTCTCAATGGTGGGATGCACGCCAACAATGGTCTGGATGTTCAGGAATTTATGATTGTTCCATTGGTTGGCAACAGCTTCACCGAATCTCTTCGCGCTGGTGCTGAAATTTTTCACACTCTGAAAAAGATTTTGGCCAAGCAAAGATTGAGCACGGCAGTTGGAG
>JAYTZS010000252.1:0-3912 GCA_043741885.1 Bdellovibrio sp.
TTTGTCTCAGCGGAGAATAAATTCGAAGCTTTGGCGACTCATGATGCTTTGGTCGAAGTCAGTGGAGCACTGAAGTCGGTGGCTGTTTCTCTAATGAAAATTGCCAGCGACATTCGTTTGCTTGGGAGTGGGCCTCGGTGCGGATTTGGCGAATTGCATTTGCCGGAAAACGAACCAGGCTCGTCCATCATGCCGGGGAAAGTGAATCCGACTCAGTGTGAAGCTATGACAATGGTGTGCGCTCAAGTGATGGGCAATGATGTGGCCGTCACGATTGGTGGCTTCAGTGGGCATTTTGAGTTGAATGTTTTCAAGCCGCTGATTGTGTTCAATGTGCTCAACTCGATTCGCTTGCTCTCGGATGCTTGCGAAAGTTTCACTGATCACTGTGTGGTCGGGATCGAAGCCAACCCCAAGCAGATTCAGAAGCATTTGGAAAATTCTTTGATGCTCGTTACAGCGCTCAATCCCCACATCGGATATGACAAAGCAGCCATCATCGCTAAGACTGCGCACAAAAATGGCACAACGTTGAAAGTCGAAGCTGTGCAGCTGGGATATCTAACTCCCGCCCAATTTGATCAGTATGTTCGACCTGAAACCATGATCGGTCCTCTTTCCAAGTGATCAAAATTCCATCCATTTTAGCCAAAGCCGACTGGTACACCAAATGGGGTGCAAGCGGCGACATCAGGCCTTACGTTTATGTTCGGCCGGACAATATGATTTTGAACTCGGGCAGCCGGCATCACTCAGATTGGTTTCCTATGAAGCCAATTTATAAAAACCCCCTCGACACTCAAGAGTTGGAGTTTGCTGAGCAGATTTATTATATCGAAGGAAAAGCTTTTGGCCCTGCCAACATGGCTATGCCTCGCTGGGTTTTCTACGACTGTGCGATCATTCCGGGTTTTGTCGCGGGATTTGCCATGCGGACCTCGGCAATGCCGGAAAGCTTGCTCTCGGTTATGCGGACAGATCCTAAGATGGAATGGACTCCGCTCTCCTTGTTTATCATTATTCCAACAATGGCCAAGGGACAGTGGGTGGCTCATAACTTGTGTGCCATCAATTCCTTGCTGCCAGAAAAAGAGCGGTTTTATGGTTTGGGCTTTTTGTCAAAAGCTTTTGGTTTGTGGTATGCCAATGTTGAGTCCTGCTTAGGAATCACGCAGTGGGGCAGCCCCGCACTCAAATTGCACTCGCATTATGGGCCCATGGAAATTGTGACAGCTTACACACCGGTCCATTCGCATGCGAAAACAATCACTTACCGAGTGAAAGTCGACACCTTGTGCTGGGAAAAGTTTTTTAGCCGCGAAGAAGATTTAGCTTTCCTTGAAAAGTACGGCCCTTCCAAGTACACTTTAGATCCCCAGAGCGAAGAAAGTATGATACGTTTGCACGAAAGATTACAAAGCGGCGAAGGGCCTTATTTTTTAAGTGCTGCAGAAATCGCCTCACAAAAATTGACTGATCATTTAACGATTTATCAACAGAAAAGCGCGTTTTAGGCTTGTTTGAGCCCAGAGCAGAAAAAGGAAGTTATGACAGAAACTCAGTTGCCGCCAGTTGCCAAATCTTTCTTCACTCATTGCAAAAAGTGCGATGCGGATCGCTACCACACAGTGCTAGCTCATCCAACCGCAACTTCTGCAAAGTTGAAGTGTGAGATCTGTGGAGCAGCCAGCACTTACAAACTTCCAAAACAAGGTGCTGCAGCAAAAGTGAAGCGTCCCTTAGCGGGAGCCGCAGCTAAGCGGAAAGAAGCAGCGGCCTCAGCCAAAAAGAATGCTCATATCGAAGAATTTCAATCCTTGATGAACAGTGCCGGCGACATTCAGTCGTACACAATGAAAGCTAAATTTGGCGTCAACACCAAACTGAAGCATCCCAAATTCGGAATCGGTTATGTGCGATCGTCTCAGGCAGAAAAAATTGAAGTCGTGTTTGAAGATGAAGTTCGAAATCTAGTGCACAATCGAAATCAATAATTGATCCATGTGGACCAAGGGATTGAATCCGGAGCAAGCCAAGGCCGTTCTCCATAACAACGGCCCGCTCTTGATCTTGGCTGGAGCGGGTTCTGGTAAAACCACCGTGCTGGTCGCTCGAACCGGGCGACTGGTGGCGGATCAAGTGGCACGCCCTGAAGAAATCTGTGTTCTTACTTTCACCAACAAAGCAGCCCGAGAGCTCAAGCACCGGGTGGCAGCCAAATTGGGCGATCAAGCCAAGGGCCTGTGGGCTGGAACTTTTCACTCTTATGGATTGCGCTTGCTTCGCACCTATCACCGAGAAGCGGGACTACCAGCCCAATTCGGTGTGATTGATCAAAATGATTCGCAGGCCATTTTAAAAGAACTTTTGCGCGATGTGAAAGTCACCGGCAAAGAGAAGTTTGATATGGAAGTGGTGCTCGAGATCATCAATGAGCGCCGAGTCCGTGGCCGAGAAAAGTTGGAAGGCTTTGACGAATATCATGAGCTAGCTGAAATTCTTCTGCCAAAATTTTTGAAAAAAATGGAGTTGCTAGGAGCGGTGGATTTTGAATCTCTGTTGCTAAAGCCCCTGGAGCTTTTTCGGGAGCATCCTGAGATTCTCGAAAAAGTGCAAAATCAATTTAAATTTATGATGGTCGACGAGTTTCAGGACACCAACTTGGTGCAAATGAAACTGATCGAACAAATGGTAGCCTCCCATCGAAATCTGGCCGTAGTTGGAGATGATGATCAGTCAATTTATGGGTGGCGGGGGGCCCAAATCTCTAACATTTTGGACTTTCCAAAAAACTTCCCTCCTTGCGAAGTGATTCGTCTGGAAAGAAATTACCGCTCAAGCCCGGTGATTCTAAAAGTTGCCAACGAACTGATCCAAAAGAACAAACATCGACACGGAAAAATCCTCAAAGCAGAGGGCGAATTTTACTCGCAAGAAGTCCCGGAAGTCTTTATGTTTGGCAGCGAAGAAGATGAAGCTCAGTTTGTAGTCCGAGAGGTGCGAGATTTTTTATCGAAGGGCTACAAATACCAAGATATCGCTATTTTGTACCGGTCCAATTCACAGGGCGGATTGTTAGAGGGACATTTTCGGCAGACTCAAACTCCTTACACAGTCTCAGGCGGAACTGGATTTTTTGATCGAAAAGAAATCAAAGACATTTTAGCCTACTTGCGCTTTTCGCTGGCCTCCAGTGACATGAGTTTGCGCCGGATCATCAACACTCCACCTCGCGGAATTGGTGACACCACAGTCGAGAAGCTGAACAATCATGCTCTGCAAAATCAGGTGCCTTTTGTGAAAGCTTGTCAAGACTGGAAGCAAATTGGCATACCTGAAAAAGCCGGCGAGTCTGTGGATACTTTGTTTGAGCTGCTGCGAAAGTTGCCGCACCGGCTGATGAATCCAGCTGGGAATGAGACTCCGGGATCTTTGCTGTTAAAAATTCTGACTGAAATGGAATATCGGCAATTTTTATTCACTACGAGCAAAGACGGCCCTGCAGCTGAGAAAAAATGGACTCTGGTTGAAATTTTTGCCCGAGTTCTCGACAGTTTTGTTAAAAAAGGCGGAGCTTCAGAAAAAACCTTGCGTGAATTTGCCGACGCTATGGAGCTGCGTGATGACATGACAGAGGATGACGACCGTAACAAAGTGAGCTTGATGACTCTGCATGCCTGCAAGGGCCTTGAGTTTGCATGTGTCATCATTGTTGGAGTCGAAGAAGATTTGATTCCGCACAAAACCTTGGGCAGTGATGTGGATGAAGAGCGCCGACTTTTTTATGTGGGTTTGACCAGGGCCAAAGAAAGGCTGATTCTCAGCCGCTGTCGGATGCGCACCAGGCATGGGGTGCAAAAGCCAGTGACGCCGTCTCGGTTCCTCCTTGAGATTCCAAAAGAATCCATTCGT
>JAYTZS010000253.1:0-3872 GCA_043741885.1 Bdellovibrio sp.
GCGCAAAGACCAAGCCTAAAAGAGAGATCATCTATGCGGAAGCGGATCAAAAGCATTTTGTATCTGTTGAAAAGACTTCGGATGAGCAGTGGGTTCTAATTAACACCTCTGGGCAAGTAACTTCTGAAGTCTGGTTTGGCTCTGCTATGATCGCCGATGCATCTTTTCAGTGCATACAGCCGCGAATCGAGAGCCACGAGTACCAAGCAGATGCCAGAGAAGGACTTTTCTACATTCAAACCAATCACAAGGCCTTGAATTTCAAGTTGATAGTGACGCCGGTCTCGAATCCGGGAATAAAAAACTGGATCGAGTTCCTACCTGAAGATCCGCAAGCTTTGCTTCAGGGGTTTCTAATTTATCAGGATCACTTGGTGTTCAGCCGCTTTCGTAATGCTTTGCCAGAAGTTTTAATCTATTGCTTCTCAAGCGAAAAATACTCTTATTTGAAATTTAAGGAAAAAGCGTTTTCATTGAGCTTGGGTTCCTGGAATTCAGAATTTCAGACCACTCAAATGAGATACACCCTTCAGTCTCCTATTCAGCCAAGTTTAACGGTTGATGTCGACCTCAACAGACAAAGAAAGAAAATCGTCAAACAAGAAAAGGTCACAGGATTTTCGTCCTCCAATTACAAATGCGAGCGAATCTTTGTCCCTTCACATGAGGGCAAAAAGATCCCAGTGACTCTGTTTTATAAAAAAGGAATTCGAAAGAACAAGAACAATCCTGTTTTGCTTTATGGTTACGGCGCCTACGGAATGGCAATCGAGCCCGGCTTTATTCGTCGAAGTCTGCCGCTCATTAACCGTGGTTTTGTCTATGCCATTGCTCACATCCGGGGCGGAGAGGATTTGGGACGTGCTTGGTATGAAGATGGCAAATTTCTCAATAAGAAAAACACCTTTCATGATTTCATCTCGACAGCGGAGTGGCTAATCAAAGGCAAGTGGACATCTGCAAAACGCATTGCCATCATGGGCGGAAGTGCTGGTGGAATGCTCATGGGAGCCGTGGTCAACATGCGACCCGAGCTGTTCAAGGTTTGCGTCGCCCATGTTCCCTTCGTCGACGTTATCAATACCATGTTTGATGATTCCCTGCCGTTAACTCAAATCGAATACAAAGAGTGGGGCAATCCAGCAGAAAAAAAGTTTTATGATTATATCAAATCCTATTCCCCTTATGACAATGTCGAGCGGAAAGCCTACCCACATCTCTTAATCACCGGTGGATTGCATGATTTCCGAGTGACCTATTGGGAGCCAACCAAGTGGGCAGCAAAACTGCGGGAGTTTAAAACAGGGGATGAAACTTTGTTGCTAAAGATTAAAACTGCGGCTGGACACTTTGGTGCTTCTGGTCGCTTTGATTCTCTCAAGGAGGAAGCAGAGGTTCTAGCATTTATTATTCACTATCTAGAAAAATGATGGTCCAGGAGACCGCAAAGGAAAAGTCAAATTCAATGTCTTTTTGATTTCAAAAGCGTTCAAAGCACCAAACCCAAAAGTTGTGTTGTCAAAGGTGCACCAAACATCTTTGCCTTCGGCCAATCCTTTTTTGATTTGAATGGCAATTCGCTCAATCACTTCTGCTCCATAACGACTCTTGTAGATGTCGGGAGTCCCATGCAAGCGGAAGTAAATCGTTTTTTCAACTTTCTGCCGACGCAGCCGCGACACAAAGCAAGGCTCTGGATCAGCCAAGACTTTGTTGATTTGGTGAGCTGCAAGCAGGTGCAAAGCTCTTTCACTGGCCCAAGATTTATGTCGCGGCTCCACCACAATCAAGCCTTTAAAAAGCTTTCGGAGGGCCGCAAAGAAAACATCTGCGACAAGACTTTCAAATTCAAGGCTGGGTGGAAGTTGTACAAGCAAGGCTCCCCACTTCTCTTGAAGTTGAGAAAACCCAAAGAGAATCTCCTCGAGTCGCGTCCCCGTTTCTTTCAGTCTTTTTTCCTGAGTGAAATAACGAAGCAGCTTGACTGAAAAGCGAAAATCTTCAGGCGTTGACTGGGCCCATTTCGCATAAGTGCTTGGCTTGTGCTCCCGGTAAAAAGACGAATTGATTTCCACACAATTGAACATCCGAGAGTAACGCTCAAGATGACTTCCCTCAGATTCAAATGAATCTGCAGCTAAGGCTGGAATCGACCATCCTGCCGTTCCGACAAAAAATGACGCTGTTGAATCACCGGTTTCCAATGAAGACTCCTCCGCAGTTCAAAGTTAAAAGGAGTTTGAGACACCTGCAACTTATTAAAACTTTGGTGATCAAAGAAATCGTAGAAGCTCCCAGTTCGCTGGAATTGAGGTTTCGTCTTGGAGTTTAGCATTTCGCAGGAGCAAGGGCACGACGGTCTCTTCAACTGTCGGCCCGCCATGAAATCCCATTTCTGTGCTGTTAAAGGCCACTCCTGGCCCTGGAATGATCACCAAATCCGGTCGCTTCTCTGACTGAAAATAATAGGCCAAATTTTCGATTAGAAATGGATAGAGAAATGTTTGATACTTCAGTTCCAGCTGACCAGGACAAACCGCTGCCGAGCCACCGATTGAAATCAACATCGAGCTTTCAGGGCAAAGTGAGGTTGCCTGCAATTCGAATCGAAGGTCCGTCTTTTTGGTGAGAACTCGAACAGTATTACCCAAGCGATAAGTGACAATCTCCAAACCCGGAGTCAGAATCAGCTTTTGTGCCCAAACAGCCTGAGCTTCCTTCGAGATGGCAGTCGGCGAATAAACGGCGGCCATTCGTCCCTCATTAAAAACAGTCAGGCCGGGGTCGATTGATTGAACCAATTCGACAATACGAAGCCGCGATTTGATTTCAGGCATAAAGCCATGATCTGCTGAAAGCATCGTGATCACCTGATGATTTGCAGTTTCTGCCTTTCGCAGTTGAGTGAAAACCTGAGCCAGCCCTGAATCTAAAGTTCTCAAATACCTGAGCACAGCCTCTGACCGAGGACCTTGCTCATGACTCAGAAAATCAACTCCAACCAAGTGAACAAAAATAAACTCTGGCAACTTATCCGGCTTGGTATTTGAAAGCAAGATGCTGAGCGAATCGATTCGCTTCTGATCCAAATACAAATAATCCATCAATCCAGCAGCCACCCCAGATTCAATATCCAAAATCGGCGCTGAGACGGTCGCATCAACCCCAAGTCCGTAATCCAAACTGACACTTCGGCGCCCTTTCTCAGTCAGCCGAGAGAAGACCGATTTCCCTCTCATAGCTTCGCTGAACTGAGGTCTATCAGAAACATTTTCAAACTGAATAACTTTCGAACCAAATAAAACTGTATTTCCTAATGACCCGGTCTGATGAACGGGCATCGCCTGCAGAAGCCCCGAGATATTTGGATAAGTCAGAGAAGGAAACACCGAATGCGCCAAAAACAGTTTCTGCCCTGGGCCCAAGAAGTGTTTCTCAATTTGTGGCAGTCGATGGTGTTGCACCTCAGTCTTTAAAGTCTGAACTGGCAAACCATCGATCAAAAAGAAAACTGTCGTTTTGTTCGACGGAGATGTTTGACTCAGAGTCTCCAATTCAAGGTAATCCTCTGGAGCCGAATACCTAGTGGCACAGGCCGAAAGAGCTAAAAATATAATAAGTAAAGGGTGGGACTTTAGAGTCATTGTGACTTTTGAAGTAGCAATTTCGAAGCCGATTTTCTGAGCTCAAATGTCTAGATTGCCCCGCCCTTGGCCACCTGGGATCACAATAGGGTAAGTAATTCAAAGCCGGCGATTATATGGACAGGGGTTGCCCTTAATGCCGTTCAGTTAAGGCCATACCACCTCGTATTTGCGTAAGGGAAAGGGCTCTGCGGAGATTTGATTTCTCGTTTGTAAGATCTTGAGTGG
>JAYTZS010000254.1:0-3855 GCA_043741885.1 Bdellovibrio sp.
AATTTTTTCTGGGACCTGCCGGCAGAAGGTGCACCTGCCGAAGAGACTCGCTTTGATTTGCCAGAAAACTTTCTTTTCACGCTAGAAGTGGAAGAGGCTTTAGAACTTTGGTTTTTGAATTGAGAAAATGAAAGCCCCTCAGACGACTTCGTTTTTTTCCGAGTCGACTGACGAGGTTGACCTGATGACTCGCGTTTCTCTTCCGGTGAAAAATTGCCAGGAGATGGCGCTGCAAAATTCTGTTTTGGCAGTCCTCGAGTGTGTTCAAAAGCTTTGACCAAAGCGCCACGAAAATAGTTTTCGTTCCACTGACTTAGAAACTTCTCCCAACCGATTTTATTTTCGGCGATTTGGTCCAAAGACTTCTCCATCTGTGCTGTAAAGGAGATGTCGACCAGGTCGGGGATAGCTTGGCCAAGCACTTCGTCAGTGGCCATTCCTAAAGAGGTCGGCGCGATCAGTTCTTTTTCTAGAACGATGTAGTCTCGCTCTTTTAATGTCATCACGGTTGTCGCATAGGTGCTCGGTCGACCAATCCCTAACTTTTCCATCAGTTGAATCAATTTGGCTTCACTGTAACGAGAAGGTGGCTGAGTTGATTTCTTTTCCACTTTCACATCTTCGAAAATAAGAACTTGTCCCTTTTTAAAAAAGGGAAGTTCATGGTCATCTTCAATGTTTCGCCAAAATTTGAGGTAGCCCAATTCAAGCACTCGAGATCCTCGAGCCACCCACAGAGTATTTTCGGCATGAATTTCAACCACAGACTTGGCAAGGCGAGCCGGTTTGCATTGGCTTGCCATGGCCCGGTCCCAAATCAATTTGTACACAGACCATTGCTCAGCAGTGAGTAAACTTCGGACTTTCTCTGGAGTGACTGAAGCAGAAGTCGGGCGGATGGCCTCATGCGCTGCTTGAGCTTCGGCGGAACTGCGAAACAGGGGGGCTTTGTCTGGCAGTGATTCCGGAGAGTGAGCTTCGAGCCACCCTCGAGCCTCTTGAGCAAACTCAGGACTAAGTGTTACGGCATCTGTTCGCATGTAAGTGATCAGCCCGGTTCCTCCCACACCCTCGTAAAGCTGCTGGGCAATTTGCATGGTCTTTTGTGGCGACAACTTCAGGCGCATCGAAGCCATCTGTTGCAATGAGCTGGTAATGAGAGGAGGTGGCGGCAGGCGTTTTTCTTCGCGGTCTTGCAGATTTGTCACACGATGAGGGTGTGATTTTGCGATTTTTTCAATTCGCCGAGCTTCTCTTTCATTGAAGATCTGAGAGATGTCTTTAGTTGCCAAGTCTTCTGATTGATTTTCGCTTTTGCTAGGCTGGTACTGAGCAATCAGACCATTTTGATAATGTGAGTGCAAAGTCCAATATTCCTTGGCGACAAAAGCTGAACGTTCTCGCTCTCGGACGCAGACCAGATGCAAAGTGGCTGATTGGACTCGACCTGCACTTTTGCCGCCAGTGGTGTTCCACAAAAGGGGACTGACCTCAAAGCCAACCAATTTGTCCAAGCACTGACGGGCTCTTTGGGCATGAATCAATGGAAAATCCAGAGAGCGTGGTGAGCACAGAGCAGCTTTGACCGCGCTCTCGGTGATCTGGCTGTAGGCCACACGAACAAATTTTTTCAGTTTCAGTTGCTCAACCAAATGCCAAGCAATCGCCTCTCCTTCGCGGTCAGGATCCATTGCTAAATAAACTTGGTCCGCCTTTTTGACTGCGGATTTCAAACGCGACAAAACTTCATTGCCACGCGGACTTCTGGGAACATACCGAGTCGTCACCTGATCTTTGAGAATTTCAAAACCAAGATTTTTATTTCCATCATGCGCCAGTTCCGTTGTGTGTCCCATGCTGGCCTCAAGCAGCCAGCCGGATCCAAGGATCTTTCTCAGCGTCTTGATTTTACCTGGGCTTTCCACAATCAATAAGTTCAAAATCAAACTCCTAGCTGCTCTCGATGATAGTGTAAATTATATGTAAGTCAATTGGCGCCTAACCAGGTCTAGGATGATGTTCGGAAGTGAGCTTGTGGGTAAACAAGCGAACTGAAAATCGGCGTCCGGCTGGCGTTTAAAAATCTTGCGAATCAAAGCTCACTTGAGCTGAACAGATGGAGGAGCCAGGAGCTTCCGTTGTCGCTTTCCCTGCCGTGCTGATAAATCGCGGATCCTGTGGCGCTATTTGCAAGGCCTGTTGAAAATACTGCTGTGCTTCGGCAGCTGAACCCTTTTTCCAAGCGATGCAACCGAGATGGTAAAGTGCAACCGGAGAGTTCGGCGACTGAGCAGCAAACTGGCGAACTGCATTTTCGTACTCACCAGGCGATTTTCGAATGAGGCCGACCTCGAAAAGTTGCCAGTCATCGGGTCGTTTTGTCCGAGCTGATCTGAGAACTTCATCCGCAGCCTGAATCTGTTCTTCAGTTTGCGGCGGTTCTAACAAATAGCTAATCACCGCAATCCGATCTGGCGCCGAAGATTGTGGCAGGCGAATTCTCAATTCATCAGCAATCGTACGAAGTGCAGCGCCACCACCTGGCTGATTCATCTGTCCCGAGGACAGCAGGCCATAAAACTTTTGAATCAGCACTTCAGTGGAAAGAGATTTCAAATCTTGGGTGTCTGACCACAGCTGAATTCTGCGTGCCCGGTACTGGAAAATTTTTTCTTGGCAATTGTCATCTGGAGCTGGGGAATCGAAACAGGCAGTTTTCAAAGCAGCAAACAAAGGATCAGTGAGCGGATCCTGAGTGCAGCTAGGGGGCGCCACCAGCTTTTTTTCTTTCACATCAAACAACAAGCTTTCCAGAGATAAAGTTTCAATTTTTTCATTGAACGCAGAACAGGGCTGAGCAGTTTGGTCATCCGCCAAAGAAGTCGCAGATTCTGAATCCGGCCCGGGCGTAATCGGCCGGCCTGAGAAGGTTTTAGCTTGAGAGTAAAGCTTGTCCTGAGTTACTTTTTCTAATTTAGCGACGCGGAGTTTGGCATTTCGGTTTTGCAAAAAGATGAGGACCGCAAGTGAGGCAAGCGAAAGCAGTAGAATTAGTTTCAATTGTTTGAGAGCCTGAGGTTTCATGCCAGTCCTCGTAACAGGGATTAGTTCGATTGGCAAAATGTAAAAGGCAAGGGCTTAGCAAACCATTAGGCTCATTCAATCTGGGATTCAGATTCAGATTGAGATTGAGATTCAAATTCATATTGGGATTGGGATTGGGATTGGGATTGGGATTGGGAGAGACTTGTGAGTAAAAATCAACTGTCGATTCAAGCTATCTCCACAGACTTATTCGAATTCAAAGAAAATCTTCTGCAATTTATTTTGCGGAGTATTCCTCAAAGGCCTCCTGAGAGAGCCGTCTTGGCGGTGACATCGAAAATTGTCAGCCTTTCGGAAGGCCGTTGCGTCGCTTTTGACTCGATTCAAAAAGCTGACCTGATTCGCCAAGAGTCTGATGTTTATTTGGGAGAAGTTGGGCATGGCTGCCATATGGCGATCAAGCATGGCCTGCTTCTGCCTTCGGCTGGAATTGATCAATCCAATTCGCAGAACGGAGATTATATTTTATTGCCCCAAGATCCATTTCGCAGTGCCTTGGAACTTTGGACAAACTTGCGAAACGAGTGGGATCTAAGAGAGTTGGGAATTCTGATCACCGACTCTCATACCACTCCCTTGCGAAAAGGAGTCACTGGATTCGCTCTCTCCTATTGGGGATTTTCAGGCGTGTGTGATTTCAGAGGAACCAAGGACCTTTTCGGACGCCAGCTGAAAATGACTGTGGTCAATGTGGCTGATGGATTGGCCGCCGCTGCCACATTGATGATGGGGGAAGGCCCTGAGTCACGA
>JAYTZS010000255.1:0-10678 GCA_043741885.1 Bdellovibrio sp.
CTTCATCATTCAATGTCATTTTTTCTTTCAATGTCATTTTTTCTTTCTTTTACAGTTTCGGTTAAGCGGCACTTACGATGGGTGCTAGTCAAGATTAGATTTTTTTAGAAAAAGCTGAAACTAAAAACTGAAAATCTAGCGCTTGGACCTGCGACCAGGTTTTTAATTTGATCTTACAATCTTAAATAGCAGCACTTAGACTTTGCAGAGGTCTCGATCGCCGGTCGGTTAACCTCTTTCAATCGACGCAATCATCTTTAGGAATATTTATGGCGAAACAACATAAATTGATGTTTGTTTTTGGGACTCGTCCCGAGGCTATCAAACTGGCCCCTTTGATTTTGTTGGCCAAGACGGATCCGCGATTCCAGACTTGCTTGGTTTCTACTGGGCAACATGAAGAGATGTTGACTCCAATTTTATCCCTCTTTCAATTGAAGGCTGATTATGAGCTCAAGGTCATGCGGCCTGAGCAGGATTTAGCGACACTAAATGCACGGATTTCCAACGAGATAGTAAAGCCATTAACGGTAGAAAGGCCAGACTGGACCATTGTTCAGGGTGACACCGTGACATGTGCGGCCGCTGCGACCTCAGCTTTTCTGCTTCGCTGTCCAGTTGCACATGTAGAGGCTGGTTTGCGCACTCACAATTTGCAAGCTCCTTGGCCTGAAGAGTTCAATCGACGTCTGACAGCTTTAGCTGCGGATGTTCATTTCGCTCCAACGAAAGAAGCTCGTGACAATTTATTGAATGATAAAATTGAACAGTCAAAAATTCATATCACCGGAAATACTGGCATCGATGCCTTGATTTTGACTTTGAGTTTGCTGAAAACTCGGCCAGATTTGCGCGAGCAAGTGGCGCAGACTTTGTCACGTCTCAATCCAAAACGTCAATTGGTTCTGGTGACTGTCCATAGACGAGAGGCTTACGGCGAACCTTTGAAGGGAATTTTACGTTCAATTTTAAAAATTGTGGAAAGCCGTCCCGGACTCGAAGTTATCTTACCGGTTCATAAAAATCCGAATGTGCGTCGGGCTGTCAGTGAAATTTTGGGAACTCAAGCTTCGTGGGATGGAAGTGGCCAACAGCGAATTCATCTCTTTGAGCCCTTGGATTATTTGACTTTCTTAGCAGTGATGGAGCGCAGTTCCCTTATTCTGACCGATTCCGGAGGAGTTCAAGAGGAAGCTCCGAGCTTACAAAAACCAGTATTGGTTCTGCGAGAAACCACAGAACGTAACGAAGCTGTGAGGGCAGGATGCTCCTTATTGGTGGGCTTCGATGAGGTAAAAATCCTGAAGACCGCACTTCATTTGATCGACAGTGCAGAGGCACGCCAGCAAATGTTTTCCCAAGGAAATCCTTTCGGAGACGGGAAAGCTTCCCAGCGAATCCTCGATATTCTCGATCAATCAGTGAGCCGACCAGTCGGATGAAATGGAGGACGGCATGTCAGCATCCTCTGCGCACAACCAGTTATTTGTTTTGGCGCCAGCTGCATCGCTGGCAACAAGTTCGAGCTGAGATACGCAGTCGAAAGCAACCCACCTACTGGCGAAATCAGCAGGTCCAGTTAGGACTCCCCCTCATTGCCCACACTCCTTTTAAAATTGCAAATCCAAAAGCATGGCTTGAGTTGGCTGAAAAATTTCATTCTCATCAGTTCGATCTTTTGGGTTCTGGATGGGTCCAAGTTCAGCTCGGCTTGAATGCCGATGTTGAAGGACTGTGGTTGAAAACACGCTTGAATCCTGCAAATTTTTTGAAGAGCTGTGAAATTTGGAAGTTCGTCTCAAAAGATTATGCTCCGATTGATTGGCAACTTGATTTCAAGTCCGGGTACCGCTGGAATGAAACTTGTTTTTATACAAAAGTTCCAATCACGGTAGCGGCAGGTTCAGATATCAAAGTTCCTTGGGAGCTAAGCCGATGTCAGCATTTGCCTCAGCTGGCTGTTTCTTTTTCGATTGATAAAAATGAGAAGCACGCGCAAGAATTCCGTGATCAAGTATTGGATTTCATGGCGCAGAATCCTCCACTGTTCGGAGTCAACTGGCGGTGTGCGATGGATGTTGCAATTCGCGCAGTCAATTGGATAGTCGCTTATGATTTGTTTTGCAGTCAGGGTTTCAAATTTGATCCTGCTTTTCAAAGTCTTTTCGCTCGCAGTCTTTATGAGCATGGCGAGGCCATTTCAAGCGGGCTTGAGTGGCATCCCTTCATTCGCAGCAATCATTATCTTGCAAATATCTG
Source organism: Bdellovibrio sp. (assembly GCA_043741885.1). Taxonomy (GTDB): domain Bacteria; phylum Bdellovibrionota; class Bdellovibrionia; order Bdellovibrionales; family Bdellovibrionaceae; genus 21-14-0-10-47-8. The sequence continues at coordinate 2,260 of JAYTZS010000255.1, forward strand.
TGGTCTGATTTTTATTTCGGCTCGCTTGCAAAATCAAAAAACCGTCGATCGTTGGTTTGACTTTGCTTGCAAAGAATTTCAAAACGAATGGGGACGTCAGTTTCTCAGTGAAGGAGCTAACTTTGAAAGTTCGACTTCCTACCATCGCCTCTCAGCAGAAATGCTGACATACACAGCTGCCATTCTGAGCACCAGCGCCAACAATCGATTGCCAGACAATTTTCTATCGGCCGAATTCTTTTCCTGCTTGGAAAAGACAGCCGAATTTTCCATGCATATCAGTAAGCACAATAACCGGGTGGCTCAAATTGGAGACAATGACAGTGGCCGTTTTTTAAAACTCGAGCTGCCAGCGTCTCAGGAAAATGAATTCTTGGATCACCGGCATCTTGTGAATCTCATCAATGGATTTTTTGCTCGAGAAGACTTGGACAATTTTGCCGGCGAGAAAACTCTGCCGCGGCAGTGGCTGGACCAGCATCTTACCAGTCAGTGCCGAGTAAGTTACCGCAAGGTAAACCAACCTGCTGCTGCCCAAGAGGTTGTGATAGATTCTGGCGATCCTCATTTTTTCGAAACACAATTTCTAGCTGCTGAACAAGACAAACGCAGTGAAATTTTTCTGACGTGGCCGCATGCTTTGAAGGATTCTGAATTTCATCACTTCGCTTATCCGAAATTTGGAGTCTATATTTTTAAAACGATACAAATGAACTTAATCATTCGCTGTGGATCGCATCGTTGGGACATCAGTGGTGGACATGCTCACAACGATCAACTGAGCTTTGATTTGGAATTTGAAGGCGTGGATTGGGTCAGTGATCCGGGAAGCTATCTCTACACGCCTGCACCCGAATTGCGAAATCTATACCGCTCCAGTCATGCCCACTTTGCACCCACCCTCCAAGGGGAGGAGCAGTCACCTCTCAACGAAGGATTATTCTTTCTGCGCGATACTGCACATGCCCGATGCTTGCGTTTCAAAGATGGAAAGTTTATTGGGGTCTTCTTCTCGGATACTCAAGCTGTGTATCGCCAATTGACTTTGTCATCGATGGGACTTGTGATTCAAGATTGGACTAGTGGACCGAAAGCCTTAAGACTTCCATCTCATTCGCTGGTCGATGGACGTTTGCAGCTGAATGGGCCTCCTTTCTCAAGTGGCTATGGCCGGCAAGACAAAAGTTCTCAAAAAGAAAAAGAATTAGCAGAGGCAGAAGCAGGAGCAGGAGCAGGAGAATTAGGAGAAGCATGAAAATTTTAATAATTTCGCACGGCTTTTCTCCACACATCAACCCTCGCTCCTTTCGTTGGACGACCCTTGCCGAATACTGGACTCAACACTGCGGAGTTGAAGTGGACGTGGTGACTTCGCCGGCACCCGGAGCTACCAGCTTTGAGCGACATGGCTCTCTTTCCATTCACCGAGTCGGCTTGCAAATCCCTATCCTTCTGACTGGTGAAAGTGACAAAGCAGGACAAAGACGTCCTGGAGTTTTTCGGCGATCGCTTCGTTGGCTGTACCGACATAGCTGGCGCCGACTGATGTGGCCTGATTATGTCTGCGGGTGGTATTTCGTTGGCAGTCAAAAAGCGCGTGATCTTGTTGCTAGAAAAAAATACGATTGGGTGATCAGCGTTTCCCATCCATTCACTGGGCATTTGATAGGATTGGCGGTCAAACGAGCCGTTCCAGATCTCAATTGGATGCTTGATATCGGCGATCCCTTTGCTTTGCTGAAAGAGCCTGCTCCGAATAATCTTTTTTTGTACAAGTTTTTGAATCTAGCCGTTGAGAGAAAAGTTTTATCACTTGCTCAGAAAATCTCTGTCACCACAAAGGGAACAGAAGAATTGTATGAGCAAACCTTTGGTGCGGCGGTTCGAGGCAAGATCAAAACCATTCCTCCACTTCTCAGGAAATCAATCGTCGCCAGTCAGGCCAATCAGACGCGTGGCAAGGGCAAGCGCTTGAGCTATCTCGGAACACTCTACAAAAAATTGCGTTCCCCGGCTCCTTTGTTACAAATTTTTGCGCAGCTCGTGACACAATTTCCAGACTCTGGGTATGAACTTCATTTTTATGGAGCCATCAATGACTGTGAGGATTTATTTACTCCCTTTCAATATTTGCTCGGGAAAAGTATTTTCCTCAATGGCCTGGTCCCGTCGATCGAGGCGCAGGCAGCGATTCAGCGCTCCGACATTTTGATCAATTTGGGAAACGAATCTCGATTTCAGCTTCCCAGCAAAACAGTTGAGTGTGTGGCTTCAGGAAAACCCATTTTTAATATTGTCACTACTCCGGATGACAGCTCTCTCGAATTCTTTCATGGTTATCCAGCACTTCTGACCTTGGTCGGAGAATTTTCAGTTCAAAAAGCTGTAGTGGATCTCAAATATTTCCTAGAGACATCTCAGCCCGTCGATCCTCAATGGATTGAACTTCGAATGAAGAATTTTTCAATTGCTGCGGTCAGCGAGGCCTATTTTGATTTGATGAAAACTTGAACGTTCACTGGAAAAGTTGATGACTTTCTTTTTTGGCTCGCACAAAAATCGAGAAATTACACAGGCTGGAGCAAACCAACATAGAAATTGCTGCACCGACCGGTCCGAAAAAATGAATCAATACTAGATTTCCGAAAATATCTGCTATCAAAGTAGCAGAGATTAATTTGATCAGGAAATCGAATTTTTCCAAGCGAATCAAAATGTGCACAAATGGACTGTAAAGCAAAGAAATCACCGACACACAGGCAAGAATTCGAAAGATCAACACAGACTGAGGATATTTCCCATTGTCGATGATTGGAATGGCCCATCCTGAAATCAACATCGCAAGCACCACCATGCCTATCAAGACATAGGCCAGCCGCCGGTAATCGTGCATCAATTTTTTAAACTCTTCTTGAGTTTTTATCTCTTGAATCATTGGCGCTAAAACAGTGTGCAAGGACCCGAGGCCCACAGTTAAAATGGCATAGTACCGGAAGGCAGCACCGTAGATAGCGACCTCTTCAACTTTGCCAAACATTTTAAGCATAAAAACTTCGACCTGACTGAAAACAGCGATCAAGGCAAAGTAGGCAAAAATAAAAAAGTATTTACTAGCCAAAATAGATCGAGCCAGTCTGACAGCATGAATCCAATCACTCCAGGATAGTTTTGGCATCACTTGAAGCAAGGGGATAAGGATCACAACGCCGACGATCGCAGCTTGCGTTGCTAAAATAAGCCAAGCTTCGACGGGCTTTTCAGTGCCGAACACAAGAATTGAAATAAATCCGGCAAACAAAACCGAACGTATAAAATCAATCAAAGAGAATTTGCTAAAGGCCAAATCCTTTTGGAAAATAGTTTTCACAAACTCGAGAGAGCTTAGGCTCAAAGACAGGGCCAAAGACGCTAATGCCACAGGTAAGGGTAAACCCAACATCGGCAGGAGTACCAGATTTACTAAAGTTGCCAAAGATATTTGCAATACCAGAAAAGAAGTCCGAGCTGATCTCTCTCCGAGGCCTTGGACTCCCATCAAATAAAGTCGATTGAAACCCGCTGATAAAATTTGATTGCTCAATTGAGCTGCAGCCAAACCCAAAGTGAAAAGGGCGAATTGCAAAGGCTCCATATGTCGAATCAAAATCAATCCAAGCAATCCGGAAATAACTTTGTTGGCGAAGTCCGCTGAAAATACTTTACCGGCTGCTTTCATTTTATTATTTCAACATGTTCAAGCGACTCCGGCTAGGTCCAGAATCAATGAGTCACAAAACATCAGTAGACCTTTGTTTCGCCAGGCATCACAATGAGCTGCATATGTGTGGCATTGCTGGAGAACTTAGGCGAGATGGAAGTGAGGTTGTGGAAGCCCATCTCATTCGCATGCGAGAGACGATGCTGCATCGAGGTCCAGACGGAGAAGGTCATTATATCAACCCAAATGGCAATCTCGGTTTTGCCCATCGCCGACTGTCGATCATTGATCTCTCAAACTCTGCTGCTCAACCTATGCTCAGTTTGGATGAAAAGGTCTGCCTCACTTTCAATGGAGAGATCTACAATCATGTGGAACTTCGCAAGGAACTACAAGCCTTGGGACGCCATGATTGGCGCACCCATCATTCCGACACCGAAGTTATTTTGCAGGCCTATCAAGAGTGGGGAATTAATTGCATCCAAAAACTGAGAGGCATGTTTGCCTTTGCCATCTGGGATGAGAACAAGCAGCAGATGTTGATTGCTCGTGACCGAATGGGAATCAAACCTCTTTACTACTATCAAGATTCAAAGCGTTTTCTTTTTGCCTCTGAAATCAAAGCCATCCTTGCCGCGCCCGAAATTCCAAGGCGAATCAATGAGGTGGCTTTCTTTCATTTTTTGACCTTCGCAACGACTCCTGCACCCAATACTTTATTTGAAAATATTTTTAAACTACCTGCTGCCCATTATGCCTTGGTGACTGCCCAGGGGATTTCTACGCCGATACGCTATTGGGATGTTTGGGACCGGCCCGAGAATATGGAAAATCAAACTGAAGATCAAATTGGCGAACGTCTGCTTCACGAGATAGAGACGAGCGTTCGAATCCACAAGGCTTCTGATGTCCCGGTCGGAATTTTCTTGTCCGGCGGAGTTGATTCAACGATTAACACTTTGCTTTTTTCAAAAGGCGACACTCAGCCAGTGAACACTTTCACAATCGACTATGATTCGCAATATCCCGGTCATGAATCTGAAACAAGTTTTGCCAGGCAGGTTGTAAAAATGGCGGGGGCAATTGGCCACGAGCGCCGTTTGGTTCAAGATGATTTGCTTCAGTTTCTACCTAAGTTGATTCATTTACAGGATGAACCGATTGCAGATCCCGTTTGCATTCCGGGCTATTATGTTTCAAAAATGGCGAGAGATGCCAACATCAAAGTTTGCCAGGTTGGTGAAGGCGCTGACGAAATTTTTTGTGGTTATCCGAATTGGATGATTCATTATCGATTGGATCAGTGGAAAAGAAAATTAAAGCCTCAAGCGCTGCGCGAGCTTGCACTTTTTGGACTTAGAGTTCTGGGAAAAGAGAAAACTTTTACCTACGAGGTCACTCGGCGATCTTTTCAAAATGAGCTGCAGTTTTGGTCTGGTACGGAGGCTTTTAGTCAGCCGGCGATCAAGCGTCTCCTTTCACCAAGGATGCGCGACAAATTCAAAGACCGCAGTGCTCGCGAAGTGATTGATCCTATCCGCCAGCGCTTTCTGGATAAGTGTCCCGATCCTTCCATCGTCCAGTGGATGGGTTATATGGATCTCAATTTACGACTGCCGGAATTGCTTCTCATGCGCACCGATAAAATGGGCATGGGAGCAAGTATTGAAGCTCGAGTGCCTTTCCTCGACCACAAGGTTGTCGAATTTGCCATGAACATTCCTCATCAACACAAGGTTGCTGGTGGCGAAGCAAAACACATTTTGAAGCATGCGGTGAGAGAAATTATTCCCAGCGACATTTTGAGGCGCAAAAAACAGGGATTCTCTGTTCCTCTGGAAGATTGGTTTCTTAGCGGCTTGGGAGAAACCATGCAATCTCAGGTCAGAGCCTTTTGTCTAGAGACCGATCTGCTGGATTGGAATGAAGTCGAAATCTTTTTCCGCGAAAAAAAAGCGGTCCAATGTTGGTTTTTATTCAACATGGCTCTCTGGTGGGAACACTGGATCAAAGCTTCAGACCTCAACCTGCCGAAAGACTAGTCCTCTCTAACCAGACGTGAAGGCATGTCCTTGCCATGATATTCTGTAGGAATGAAACAAGTCCTACAGAGTCATCAAAGTGGTCAAAGCGAAGTAGTCGATGTGCCGATACCCGCAGTGAAGCAAGAGCATATTCTAATTCGCACTCGCATGACTTTAATTTCTTCAGGTACTGAACGCATGGCAGTCGAAGCCAGTCGCAGAAGTCTCCTGCAGCAAGCAATTGAACAACCAGAGCGAATCAAAAAAGCCTTTGACCGAGTCAGTAGTTAAGGTCTGTTGCAAACCTATGATTCTATCCGTGCTCGATCTGAGCAACTCCTCCCTTTGGGCTACTGCAACGTCGGCGAAGTGGTGGCTGTCGGCGCAGGTGTTAGCGAGTTCAATGTTGGAGACCGCGTTGTTTCCAACGGACCACATGCAGAATTTGTCAATATTGGAAAAAATCTCTGTGCCAAAATTCCCGCGAACGTTGCTGATGAGGATGCTGTGTTCACCGTTTTGGGTGCGATCGCATTGCAAGGGGTCCGACTGCTCGATCCGACGTTGGGAGAATGCTTTGCCGTGATCGGTCTCGGCAGCATCGGCCTCCTTTCCGTGCAAATTTTGCGGGCCAATGGCTGTCGAGTTTTGGCCTTAGATATCACCGAAGAACGCCTAAAAATGGCGGCAAGTTATGGCGCTGAAACGATTCAACTCGGTCAGGGAGTGGATCCCATTCGTGCGGCCATTGGTTTTTCTCGCGGTGAAGGTGTGGACGGCGTTCTGATTGCAGCTGCGACCGACAGCAATGAACCACTTCATCAGGCGGCTTCGATCTGCCGACGCCGTGGTCGAATTGTGCTCACGGGAGTGATCGGTTCAGAGATTTCTCGTGCTGACTTTTATGAAAAAGAAATTTCTTTTCAGGTGTCCTGCTCCTATGGCCCCGGCCGATACGATACGAGTTATGAACAAAAAGGAATTGATTACCCCCTTCCTTATGTCCGTTGGACAGAGCAAAGAAATTTTGTCGCCTTTTTAGATCTTCTCCAGCGCCAAAGTTTTTCCCCCAGCCGACTTCTGTCTCATCGCTTTCCGGTCGAACAAGCGCAAAAAGCTTACTCAGAATTGAGCAAGGGTAGCTCAAGCCTTGGCATCGCCTTGACCTACTCGAGCGAGGCTTATAGTCCTTCACAAATGAGTCAGGTTCAGGTCTCTCAAGCTGTTCAACCACTTCGAGTTTTGAACTCGTCTGAAAAAAATCCTGTGGTTGGATTTATTGGCGCTGGAAATTATGGTGGGAATGTCTTGCTTCCGGCCTTTCGCCAAACCTCGGCCAAGCTCCATCGCATCGCTGATCGCGGCGGACTTGCCAGCTGGATCGCCGCTCGAAAAAATGGGGTGAGCTTTGCTAGCACAGATATTGAAGCTGCAATCGCTGATTCGGAAACAGACACGCTGGTGATAGCGACCCGGCATGACACTCATGCCGATTTTATTTGCCGTGCTTTAATGGCAGGAAAAAATATTTTTGTTGAAAAGCCACTTGCGATCAACGAAGAGCAGTTGTCTAAAATCGAAAAGTGCTATCAAGCCTTGGGCCCGAATCCACCGCAAATCATGGTTGGCTTCAACCGCCGATTTGCACCGCATGTTATCAAAATTCAAGAGCTCCTAAAGAATCGAAAAGAACCTTTAGCTATGACAATGACAGTGAATGCGGGAATGATTCCCCAAGGCCACTGGGTGCACGACCTTCAGGCGGGCGGCGGACGAATGATCGGAGAGGGCTGCCACTTCATAGATCTCATGCGAGCCTTTGCTGCCTCTCCTATTCAGAAAATTCAAGCCCATCGCATCGGAAATTCGGCAGATGGAATCTGCGATGACAAAGCAGTCGTCATTCTTAGCTTCAAAGATGGCTCCATCGCTACATTGAATTACTTTGCCAATGGCCATTCTTCTTATCCCAAAGAGCACATTCAAATCTTTTGTGCCGGTCGAGTTTATGAAATTCAGAACTTTCGCCACCTGCGAGTCTTTGGCCATAAAGGACTTCATTCGAATCGTCTGTGGCGGCAAGACAAAGGCCAGAAGGCTTGTGTTGCCACCTTTGTGCAAGCCCTTCGTCACAACAGTCCTGCACCAATTTCACTGACAGAGTTGTGCGAAGTCACCCGCGCTACTTTTCAGATTGCCGAACTGCTCAAAAACCCCTAGACCTCTTCAGAATTCCTCACTTCCGACCGAAGATAAAGTGATAAAAGTGAGGACTTCGAATGAAATCCATCGGAATTGTAGGCTTAGGATATATTGGACTTCCAACTGCAGGATTGCTGTGTGCAAACGGATTCAAAGTCCTTGGCATCGATATTCAAGCGAGCGTTGTCGCGACCATCAACCGAGGAGAAATTCACATTCACGAACCCGGCCTGGAAAAGCTGATCAAGACGGCTGTTCAGAATGGCTCCTTGCGCGCTTCTCAGAAATCAGCGAGCTGCGATATTTTCATCATCGCCGTACCGACTCCATTCAAAGAAAATTTTCTGCCAGATATTTCCTATGTCGAATCCGCCACCGAACTGATTGCGCCCTCTCTCAAGAACGGCGATTTGGTTATTCTCGAATCCACAGTCCCCGTCGGGACCACAGAGCACATCAAGAACATTGTTGAAAAATTACGACCTGAGCTTTTTCA
>JAYTZS010000256.1:0-3843 GCA_043741885.1 Bdellovibrio sp.
TACCAGTCGAGTGGCCAGCTCTTGCGGGATTTTTTGCTCGGGTGGATGATAACTGCTTGGAATTTGATAAGGTGGATGATTGGTCGTTGTCATGATCAAAAGCAGTTGCGGCTTTTGTGCTTCTTTTAACAAAGTCTCGACATAGCGGAAGACATCTTCATCATAGACTCCCCAGTCATGAACCTCTTTGAGGGGGCCCAGTTTAGCTTGCATATCGACGTCTCCTTCGACGTGATCGAAGCCCTGGAATTTGGCAAACTTATTCATGTCCCGCCAGCCGGGATTGCCTCCATAAATAAAATGAGTTTCATAGCCAGCTCGAGCGAACACCCGTGCTGGACTGGAGCGAAAAGGCACTTGCAGGTACTGGCTCTCAGTCAGAAAACTTCCGACGGGTCTTTGAGGTGCGCTGATCATTATTGAGCTTAGGCTCCCAGTGGTCGAACTGGCCGAGGGCAAAAAGTTTTTTAATAAAATATCTTGTTTGAAGTGATCTTCCAGATGTCCGAGAAGATTGAACTGCGCCGAATTGTATTTCATCCAGTAAGTGCCCATGCTTTCCATCAGGATCACGACCACATGCGGTTTGATTTTTTCGGCCCAACTGTTGAGCGGTGTTTTCTGGTGAAACAAAGCAAGTGGAGATGGAGGAATTTTGGCGATTGGAATTTGGTAAAAATCGGCAAAGGCCTGTTTGGGATCAGAGTAGCCAAAATTTCTAAGATTGATATCCCAGTCCGTCACTTGCTGTTTGCGCAATTTAACCGCGCGAAACAATGTGTGAAGACCGTTGGTTGAGAGATAATTGATAAAAGAATCCCGGGAGATGACAGTGTCCGCAGGACCCAATGGGAAAAGACCAAAACTCCCGCGTCCTAAAAAGAAAAGTCCGACAAGAGAAATCAAAGAGATCAAAACCAGAATAGGAAAATGAGTCTTTTCTTCACCTTCACCTACTATTTTAGCTTCGGCATTTGGAGCGGACAATTTAAAAGTCTTACAGACAGTTTGAAACAAGAGCCAAATCGACAGAGCTGCAAAAAGAAAATACCAAAAAAGAGGGTAGTTTTTCCAAAAAGTGATCAGCAGGGCTTTGGTGTCATCTTCGATCATTGCAAAAACCAAAATATTCAAGTGATCTTGGAAATAAGAATAATACTTCAGGTCAATAGCCAGCAAAAGACCTGTGAGCGACAGAACAAGTGTAAAATAACCTGTTGCCCAGCGGGAAAACCAAGTGAAAATCCTGCGAGATTTGCTGAGCATTCCGGTCAAAAGAAGCAAAATTGGAATTGCCAGAAGATAGCCCATCACCACCGAATCAAAACGAAAGCCGAGCAAAAAAGCTTTGCCTATATCGATGCTCCAGTTTTCGGGCTGTGCGTACATCAAGAGTGCGATGCCGCGGAAACTTGACATCACTAGCAAAAATAAAATCGTCAGGACAGCAAGACGCCGAAGCCACTGGAAGTACTCGGAAAGTGACTGGGTATTGCTGAGGTTGTTGCAGAGAGAGGATTTCACGAGATGCGCCTTTAGTTTGCAAATCTTAAAGTAAAATTGGCTTGCACTGTCGCAAATGTGCCCTAAATTGAACCTATGTTTCAAGGAAAAGTCATTCTCATCGTCGACGATGAACCAGATCTGAGAGAGATTTTGCGCGACGAATTGACTTTCGAAGGCGCCACGGTCTTGGAGGCGTCCAATGGAAAAGCGGCTCAGGCGCTGCTGCAGACCCATCGTTTAGATGCCGTGCTATCAGATATTCGAATGCCCGGGGGAGACGGGGCGACTTTGGCGCGTCAGATTCGTTCGATGAATTCAACACGGCCAGTCTTGATGTTGATCACGGGCTTTGCCGATTTGCAAAGCGAAGAGGCTTATGATTTAGGGGCGGATGGTTATGTGACTAAGCCGTTTCATTTGGAGGCGTTGAAGCAGCATTTGCGTCGACTTCTCATTCCGTTTGAACTGCGTTGGACGGAAAGCTCTTTCGAATTGGGGCAGGCTCGAACTTTGAATTTTCCACAGACTTTACTGGAAACTATTCAGCGGGGGAAAATCAAAATGGGACGTGGCGGATTTTTTCTGCAATCGCTTCCAGGTGATTTAAGACCTGGTCAGATCGTACAGATTCAGTTCGCTGATTTCCAACCGATTGTAGCGCAAGTGCGTTGGCTTCGCGGTGACCTGAGTGAAAGTCAAAAGTCCGGGATGGGACTCGAGTTTTTGCATTTAGACCCGGAGATGTTAGCAGTGCTCAACCAGCAGTTTCCATTTTGGTTTGAAAGTCGTTCTTTCCTGCCGCGAGATTAGGTTTTCAGAGTCAGTTTGGTTTTCCGGCTGACGGCTGAGAGTTATCCAGCGCCAAGTCCACTTTGATCACTTGTCGACTTTTGACTCGGACAGTGACAGCCACCGGGATATGTTTTTTTTGACTTGTCACCAACAGACTTTCTGAACCAGAACTCTCTGAACCAGAACTCACCGTGTAGAAGCCTTGTTTGCCTTCAAAAAAGACCTGAGTGTCGCCTTGGATTTCTCGAACAATTTTAACCACTGCAGTGAAAGACTGAACTTCGTCAGGAGCATTCTCGTAAATCTGGCTGTTGAATTGTGACTTCTTGGCCACTGGAGCAGTCACTGCAGAGGTTGGCTTAACGCCCGGGCCGCCGGATCCGGCAAAAGCAACCGAAAATAGAAGGGAAAACCCGCCGGCTGACAAGCTCAAAGAGCGTCCTAAAACAGCTAAGAGCAGTGATATTTTTACTGATTTTTTGTGTCGGTTTGCCACTGATTTCTCCAATTTAAAACTGCTTGATTGGCACGGGCTTTCCACCTATCTTTGCAAAATATTTCGCAAGGCACAAGAGGTGAGTCCATGTCTGTTTCTTCATCTGCTCTTCGTCTAACCCAGACTGTTCAAAAGGGTGGCTGTGCGGCTAAAGTGGCGGCGAGCGAACTGAGAAAGATATTGCAGCAAGTTCGATTTCCACAATTGGATCCTCAAGTTTTGGTGGATGGAGCTCTGTTTGACGACGCTGCGATTTACAAAATCTCAGAAGAGTTGGCACTTGTTCAGACCTTGGATTTTTTTACTCCAATCGTCGACTCTCCACTGTTATTTGGAAAAGTGGCGGCGGCCAATGCGCTCAGTGATGTTTACGCGATGGGCGGAACTCCGAATACCGCTCTGGCCATCTTAGCCTTTCCACTGGCGACGATGGACTCGGCTGTGGCCGTGGAAGTTTTGCAGGGGGCTTGCGATGTCCTGTCGGAAGCTCGTTGCAGTTTGGTCGGCGGTCATTCGATAGATGATGACACTTTGAAATTTGGTCTTTCCGTCAGCGGAGTGGTCAACCCCGCTCAAGTTTGGTCCAATTCCAAAGCGCAAAATGGCGACGTGTTGATTTTAACCAAACCCTTGGGCACTGGGACATTAACAGCGGCGTTAAAGCGCTCTCAATTGAGTGAGAGCGAGATTGGCGATGCTGTCCATTCGATGACTCAAATCAATTCTGTTTTGGATTTACTTTCGCCTTTGCAAGCAGCTCAGATTCATGCGGCCACTGACATCACTGGATTTGGTTTTCTCGGACACTCGATGCAAATGGCAATCGCCAGCGGTAAGACTTTTCAATTCCGATTCAGCGAATTGCCACGCTTCGAAAGAGCGCAAGAATGTTTAGAAAAAGGGTATCTTACTAAAGCTCACCTGACCAACAGTCAGTATGTGGAAAGCTCAGTGCAAATTCAAAGTTTGAACACTTGGCAAAAACAGTTGCTGTGTGACCCTCAAACCTCTGGCGGTTTGCTTCTTTCAGTTTCGCCTGATCAGGCTGA
>JAYTZS010000257.1:0-3833 GCA_043741885.1 Bdellovibrio sp.
GTTTCATCTCGGCTCGAACTGCTTTTTCTTTTTCGTCTTTAGGCAAATTGCTATAAGTATCTTCGTTTGACATGAGCTCTCCAGGGATAAAGCCTCGACCTATAAGTAGCGTTAGACAAAAGTAACAATCTCTTATTCAAATTTCAATGGGAATAGTGCCGACACGGCTGGGCCCTGGAACGGCCGAAACTCCACTCGACGCAAAACTTCAAGTAAACATTTCTTGAAATCTGAATTTTTCAGTTGAGTGGCGTTGATATCGGCAACACTGAGCTTTCCATTGTTTTCTATGGTAAAGCTCAAGGCCACATCGCCTTTTGACGTTGGCTCTTTTTGCAGAAGCTGAGTGTAACATTTAAAAAAGCTAGTGCGATGATTTGTGATCACTCGGTTGATTTCTTCTTCGGTCAGGCCTTGAGTCGAATTGGTTGGGATATTTGCTGCGAGATTTGTCGGCACTGGCTCTAAAGTGGATTGTGACAGATTAGACCCGTTGTAATCCACAGCCGAAATCCGCTCACCATTTTTTGCGATGAAAAGTTCACCGTCTCGACCAAAGTTTTCAATTTTGATTTCACCACGTTTTAGAATCAGAACAACATGATAGCCGCGTTGATCTTCTATTTTTTCTAATGTAACAAATGTGTTGTTGAACAGTCGCACTCGGAAGGCACTCTCAAAGCCGATCAGCGCTTCTCCGGTTTCCATCGTTTCAACTGAATCTAAATGGCTGAGATCCGCTTTTTTTTGGACAATTTCTTTTTGCGTGTAACCCGAGTGAAGAACAAAGGTTTGACCTGTCTGGCGCTCGACTTTTGCCAACCGGACATCTTTGATCGGAGGTTTCGGACCACTCCACGTAGAGTAAAGAGAAAAGGCCACAAGAAGCAAACCGAGCAGCAAGAACCCGTAAACCAACTGATTCTTTTGCTCAGGCATGGGCGAATGAACCTCTATTTATTTGCAGGAATGGCCGCTGGAGTCGTAGTTGCCGCAGGAGCAGGAGCAGCAGCAGGAGCCGTCGCCGCAGGCACATTTGAAATGCTGTCCACAACCGAAGATTGGCGATTGGACATTGTAGTTAAACTGAGAGATGTAATGGCGAAAACAACTGCAGCACCCCGGGTCAGCTTCTGTGCTAGAGTCGCGCCGCCAGTGGCACCCAAAATTGAATTAGATCCACCGCCGCCAAAAGCGCCACCGAGACCATCGCTTTTTGAATCTTGCAATAAAACGAGAGCGATCAAAACCAAAGCAGTGATCACATGAATAATGGCGACAAAAGTTTCCATAGAGCAGTAGTCCTCCTCGAGACGCATCAATATAGAGAATGCTCAACGCAAAAGTCACTTGAAAAGGCGAGTCACTCGAGCAGATAATGCAAAAGGTCGGAGCTTCCATGCCTACAAAATTCTCCCAGTTCTATTCTAAATGCTTCTCAAGCGCAATCCGCCTCGGTTTGGCTATGTCTGGATTCGTTGGCGGCTTAAGTACCGCTCCCCAAGCTCGTGCCACAGCCGAAAAAGCGCATCTGTTGCAGATTCTGACTCCCTTACAAAAGAAAACTGAAATTCACAGCTTATTTTCCCAGACCTCGGAGCTGAGCCGTTCGCCGGTAGACCAACTTTCCACTGTAGCCACAGTAGGCAACTTGCAAATCCTTACTTTTCTGGAAAAACAATTTCAATCTTCGGAAAATTTTGTGCGGGGAGAAGCCGAATTACCGCGGATCCATGAGAACCTTTTGGCTTGTTTGCAGTTAGCATTGTTGCAAGCTCGAACTCTTGCTTTCGATGGAAAATGGAACGAAGTGCAAAATCACTTGTCAGCTTGGTTTGCTTTTGCCGCCGATTTTCCCTATGAAGAAAGCTCTATTCAGGGCTTGCAAATTTCAGTTCAAATCCGCTCTTTGCTGCTGGATGAGCTTGAGAAAATGCAAAGCAAGTTTGCAATTTCTTTGGCGACCTCAAGTGAGTTTCGGATATGGTTCTCTCGAGTTCGAGCGCCGTGGCCAGTTGATCGAATTCTGATTGCGGAGGCCAAAAGATCGGCTTTGCCGGGTTTGATTCCATTGGCCGAGAAAGCAGCTCGCGCTTATCAAAAGAATCCTTACCAAACGACGGAAAAAGTTCTCAGTCACAGCAAAGGACACGCCGCCAGTGCTGCTGTAAAATTGAGCGAGATTTGGAGTGCTATTGAAATTCACTCTCTCAGAGTCGAAATCACTCGGATCGGAAAGCTCAAGCTTCGATTGGCGGCGGCCGAGTATTTGGTGACTCGGGGCAGGGCTCCAGCCACCACTGCCGAATTGGTCAGTTCTGGTCTTCTGCAATCGGTTCCTGCAGATTACTTGACAGGAAGGCCGCTGGATTTGACTTCTCTATGAAAAGAAAGCAAAAACATTGCTATGCCCTTTTTAGTTTTTGAAGGCCTTGACGGTTCGGGAAAAAGTTCACTGATGTTAGCACTTGAGCAAGAGCTCAGAAGCAAGGGCCTTCCTGTGGTGCGCACTCGAGAACCGGGGGGGACTCCATTGGGTGATCAAATTCGAGAAATGATTTTGACCAAAGACGGCCCGACACCGACAGCTCGGACCGAACTTCTTTTGTATGAAGCAAGTCGCGCCCAGCATGTTGACCAGGTGATCCGGCCGGCGCTGCAAAAAAATTCCTGGGTTTTGTGCGATCGTTTTTCAGCCAGCTCGATTGCTTTTCAAGCGGGTGGCCGAGAAATTTCCGAAGCTTGGGTTGAGCGTTTGAATGAGTTTTCTACCGACGGGCTGACAGCAGAGCTCACGGTTTTATTGGACCTTTCCGTCAGCGAAAGTCGAAGGCGGCGAAATCAGCGCCAAACAACCTTAGGTGGCGGCGAAGATCGGATCGAATCTGAAGCCGATACTTTTCATGAACGAGTTCGAAAGTCGTTTGTTGAACAGGCCAGCCGAAATCCAAAACACTGGTTGGTTCTAGACGCTGGAGACAGCCCGCAAGTCCTGCTAGATCAGCTGCTCAGCCACATTCGAGGTTTGAAGTGGCTCGGCTCCTAAATACTGTTCTTGGGCATTCGGCGATTCTCGAAAGATTTCTCAGTTCCTACAGCGCTGGAAAACTTCCTCACACATTTTTATTTGTTGGACCCAGCGGCGTTGGCCGCAAAACAGTCGCTTTGGCATTAGCCCAAGCTCTGTTATGTGAAACTTCGACCGGCGCTTGTGGAAACTGCGGAAGTTGTTTGCGAATTTCTCGTTTCGTTCAACCTGAAACTATCTCCGCAAAAGCGAGCCAAAATTTAGGTGCTCAAATAGGTACGGAGAGCCTGCTCCTCATCGAGCCCGAAAAAAACAGCATTAAGATTGAACAAGCTTATCAAGTGCTTGAATTTCTAAATCTTCGCGCATTGGGCCGAAACCGGGTCGTTATATTGGATGGCGCTGAAGGTTTGAATCCCCAGGCGGGCAATTCTCTGCTGAAAGTTCTCGAAGAGCCCCCGGGGGGAACTTTTATTTTTATGATCGCTCCTTCACCTCATCATGTCCTTCCAACATTGCGTTCGCGGGCGCAAGTGGTCAGTTTCAAACCCTTGTCGCTGACCGAGATGCAACAAAAAGTATCCGCACCGGAGTGGGCTTTGAAAGCGAGCCAGGGAAGTTTTGAGCGACTGGATCAGCTGCTCGAAAAAGAGGAATTGCAGATTCGAGACAGTGCTTTAAGTTGGCTTTCGGACTGGAGCCAAGAGCCTCTAGGCTATTTGAAGAATTCCAATCGAGATTTGGTTCGAGGCCGAGACAATGCTCAGAGTTTGGCCCATCACTTGTCTTGGCTGCTTCGAGATGC
>JAYTZS010000258.1:0-10650 GCA_043741885.1 Bdellovibrio sp.
TGCTGTTATGAAAATGACTGGAGTCTGAGTATAAGTTGCCTCTACAGCTGCTGGCAAAAGTTCGGCGACTGCAGTTCCCGATGTGACAATCACAGCCACGGGTCGTTGGTCTCTTTGTGCTCGTCCCAAAGCGAAAAATCCTGCTGATTTTTCATCAAAGAAATTCCAGACTCGGAAACCTTTGCTTTGACTGAGAAGAACAACCAAGGGTGAATTGCGGGCCCCGGAGCAAAGCAAAATATCTTTTACTCCTTGAGCCGCCAATGTTTCTAGGATTTTTTGCGACAATTGAATGTTCATGAATTCAATCCGAGAATCTTCATGACTGAGGAACGTTTAAGGGCAAGCTCGCTCCACTCTTTTTGCAAATCGCTACTTTCAATAATCCCGCAACCTGTGCCGATTTGCGAGCCATTCTCGCTCCATTGAAGACACCGAATAGCCACGACGGAGATCACTTCAAGATGTGAAAGAGAAAAAGTCAAAGGCGCCCCGAAAATTCCTCGCTGCTCTTGATAAGCCAGTTCTTTCATCCATTGGGTTCCATAATTTCGCGGAAACACTCCAAGTGCAGCTGTTGGATGAAGTTTTTTAAGAAGTTCCGTGACGTCAACTATGGAAAGATCTAATTCCAAATTGGTTTTTAGATGAGCAATTGGCCCAAATTCGGCTATCACTGTCTCACTGACTTGAGGTCTTCCGTAAGTTGATAATTTTTGCAGGAGGTCTTCGATTACGAAACGGTGTTCTTTCAGTTCTTTCGGATCCTTTAAGAGCTCTGCCTTTAAATTCTCGGGCCGAGTTCCCGCAAGTGCCATCGTCCTTAGGTGGTGGCCATTGACTTGAAACAAAATTTCTGGAGAAGCACCTAGAATCCCTTCGGTTTCATTCCAAAAGCCATAAACATACAAGTCGGCAGGAGACTCCAAAGTGTGCCATAGCATTCGAGCTTTTTCGCCAACCGTGGGTACCAGCGGAGATTCTGCAAAAACAACTGGAACTGCTTTTTCTAGCTCACCACGATGAATTCTCCCCTGAATCGCCTGAAAGGAGTCTTGAAATTTTTCAAAAGATGGCTGAAAAAAACTGTGACCTGAAAAAGACACTTCTGAAAGCAAAGGCTGCAAGAGGGCACGAAATGTGGAAACTTCGGTTTCGATGACAGGATGTGAACTGCGCAGAAATTGTGGTGAGGATTCGAAGTACTCCATGTAAGATATCGAAAATACAGGGTCTTTCTCAATTTCACAGGGTTGGAAAGGACCTGTCCACAACCTCAGTTTACCGCAAGGCAAGCGAATCAAAGCGCCGGATTTCAGGAATTTTTGGATTTCGATTAAAGTCATGGATTCGTTCTCTCACGCTATCTTCAGATCGCCTTATTTCTTTCAGTTTCACAGATCCATATTGGTGATATGATGATGCTCTTATTTTATAGCGGAAGTAGATTCAAAACTATAGGAATTTCTGTGGACAGTGAAAGCCTCGCAAAATCAACCAATTCGACACCCATAACTAAGCATTTGGATGGATAAATGAATCTTACGACATCCCCTCAACCTGAAAAAATAAAATCTATGTTTTCCCGAGTAGCTGCTAATTACGACTGGGCCAATTCTGTGCTTTCAATGGGAATTCATCATCTCTGGCGAAAAAAATTGGTTCAACTTTCGGGAGCATCTTCTGGAATGAAAATCCTTGATTGCGCCACTGGAACTGGTGACCTGGCGATAGAATTCAAAAAGGCCGTGGGTCTCTCGGGTCAAGTGATTGGAACTGATTTTTGTGCTGAAATGCTTGAATCCGCTCCTGGCAAAGCCAAAGCTCAAGGTCTTGGAATTCAGTTCTCACTAGCCGATGTTTTATCTTTGCCGTTTCCAGATCACACGTTTGATGTCGTGAGTATCTCTTTCGGAATTCGAAATGTCGCGGACCCCCTGAAGGCCTTGCAAGAAATGTCACGAGTCACTAAGCCTGGCGGGTTCGTCATGGTCCTGGAGTTTGGTCAAGCAGACCTTCGCGTATTTGCCCCTTTGTTTAATTTTTACTCTGAAAAAGTGCTGCCAATCATTGGTGGCTGGGTTACGGGTCAGAAAGAAGCCTATCAATATCTTCAAACTTCTTCATCCGCTTTTCCCTGCAAAGAAAACTTTTTGACATTGATGAGGCAATCGAAGGCGTTTAAAAAATTCGAATACCATTCGCTGACTGGTGGAGTCGCTTATATTTACCGAGGACAAAAGTAGATGCCAGCTTCGCCGAGTTTTCCTCGACTTCCTATGGATTGGAGCGAAGAATTTCTTTCAGTCCAGGGCGGCACAATCAAAATTCGAGTTTACCGAGCTGCAAAGTTTGAAACTGGCAGAATGCTTTTTTTGGTGCATGGCCAATCCGAGCAAAGTGATCGCTATGAACACTTTCCCCATTATTTGAAAGGGACTGTCGAAGCTATCGCCTGCGTGGATTTGCCAGGTCACGGAAAGTCCACAGGGGTTCGCGGACATGTTGAAAATTTTGATGTTTATCAAATAGCTGTGTTGGCAGCTTTTCGAGCTTCCAAAGCTTGGATGACGGCCGAGGCTGGAAAGTGCGAAGTCCACTGGTTCGGCCACAGCCTGGGAGGGTTGATCACTTTAAGAGCCTTAGCCGCCGAACCGGCTTTAGATATTGCATCTGTTTGCGTTTCCGCTCCATTGATTGAATTGGCTCTTCCGATTCCGCGTGTAAAAAGTTTATTTGGTCAATGGATTGAGCCATTGTGGGGAAGTTTAAAATTAGGAAATGAGTTAAAGGGCGATATGATTTCCCATGATCCTTCGGTTGGAACTGAAGCCTTGCGAAATCTCCTCAACCACCAGTCGGTCACTCCTCGCTTTTTTGTTCATTTGATGCGAGAAATGCCTCTTTTGCAAAACTATCGCGGACCTTTTTCCTACTCTATTTTGTTTTTAGTCCCTTTGGCTGATTCAATTGTGAATTGGAAAGCGATTTACCAATTTTATTCAAATCTTCAGATGAAGCCCGGAAAGTCGAAATCACTTACCAGCTTTCCCAATTTTTTTCATGAGTCTTTCAATGAAGTTGGCAAAGAGCGTGCGTTCAACGCTCTTTCCGACTGGCTCATCAAAAATTCTAAATTAGCTTTTTAGGATTGTCTTTGAGATGCCGGCATAGGCATCCCGGTTGCCTTGCTTAGTTTACTCGGAAATCAAATCTTCGAGGTCCGACCTACCGGCGGCTGGAGTTGGCTTTGGTCCGTCAGTCCTATTCGATCTAGCGCTTGATGATTTACCCTTGTTCATTTCGTATTTTGATTTGAGATGGTACTTATCATATTCCTTGCGAACTTCATCAACTGCTTGCAGTGCTGGACGCTCCTCAATCGCTTGCGGAGTGATGGTTAAGTACTGGGGAGGCATTTTGCCTTCAACTATAGCTTCATCTTCAGTATATTTACGGAAGGATTGACCACTTTTATAATCGTGAAACCAGATATTACTGTCAAAAGTGACCTGTACGTCTTCCTGCTTGGCATTCGCTAAACCCGCTAAAGAAGTTAAAAACTTTCTTAAAGCGGCTCGATCATAAGTAGTTTTTATATCAAGACCTCCAACATCACCTGCGGCATAACGCGCCGAAAAACAGTCCATAGCCCGGTCAATCATATCTGTGCTCCCCTGATTCAGTTGAAGCAACCTCTTTTTTATTTGATTTTTATTTAGTTTGAATAACACGGGATCAATAATGAGAGCTTTGTCAGAGTCCAAAATCGTTAGCTGTCGTTTAATCACCGCATTTTCTATATTCGGATGTTCGATTTTGAATTCCATGGTCGAACGATCTCGCATCTTCTCGATTGGAGTCACTTCGCCATCAAGTAAGTCTATGTCCCGCGTTCCGTACTTTCGAAAGCGAGTTTTCACTTTAAGCTTCTTACCATCGAGAGTGAATTTTTTGTCAGCCATGTAATCTGTGAGTGTCACATTCGCTTTTCCCGGTGAGACAGCATCTCTCATAACAAATTCAAGTTCTAACATTCGTTTTTTTAATACTTGCATCGAAAGAGTTGAGATTACCCTTTTTTCTTCGACTCGATTTCCAGTTGTGTCCAGTTCTCCGAAAAGCATTCCGGTCACTGATTTGCTAAAGGAATCCTGCTGGATATGCATACCACTGCACCGACGGTACACCTGGGCTGAGGCTGTTGCGGACATGAGGGTCAGAAAAGCAGCGATAATAAGAGTGCTATTTCTAAGTTTCATTTATTTGATCTCCAATTGAAGGCCGGCTCTGTTCATATTGGATACTAAATTTGGATATTGTTGGGGGTCTACTGCGATTGAGAAATATTCGATGGAGCCGTTCGACTGATCTCGAGAGAAGACTAAATAGGTCTTGTGGTATGTGGGATTTTCTATCAACCAAGCGAAGTTTTGATCGCCAATTTTCATTCCGGGTTTTGATAAATCGGGCGAGAAATGGACAAGTGCTTTTTGATGCAACTGTTTTGCAATTTCTTTGTTCAGGGTCAATATTTCATTCTGAGAAGCTTTTCCTAAAGTCATTCCCAAACTGGTTCCCATGTTTCCGACCCATTCCTGCGATTGAGCAGTTGGAGTTGACGGAGACCTTAATTCTTGAAATCGAAACCCTCCACCAACCTCAGCAGCAATAGCTACGAAACTTCCATATAGAATTATTTTTCGCAAAGTGGATTTGCTAAACAGAGCTTCCTTAAAAAATTTGCCGATGCTTCGTGCCTGGCCGGTATATTTTAATCTACTCAGCTTATGATCTTTGGTTAATTGAGCCAATTCAGATTTTCTGAACAGCGGAAGAAGAGGCAAAATTCTCTCTGTAAAATCACTCAAAACTTGTCCATCTATTTTTAAAGGAATCGCCGCGTGAACTTCTAGGCCACTTGGAAAGACGCCATCTAATTTGAAATTGGTTTTTTTAAGTACAAACTGATTAAAATCCACCGGGTCCTTGGAAATTGTTTTACGACCAGATGAGGAAACCATATCTATTTTATCTAGAGTAAAAGATGGGGTTACTTGAGATTTCGAACTGTAAACCATTTCAACGATGTATCCATCTTTCAGAGGAAGCGCTAGAATGACCTGGTTTTTTTCCAGAGTCTCCTTAGGAACAACCACAAACTGGCTGTTTTGGCTTGTCATATAGATCAATTGTTCCATAGCTGAATTTGGGTTCGAACTGAGATCTGTAGGTGTAAGGTTGAGTTCTGACACTTGAAGATCTTCGTTCTCAAGGATTCGGACTGCTTGAGAAAATTCTGCACTTGTATGAATCGAAGTGCACAACAAGGGAGCCGCCGGCGCCGCAGTGGTCAGTAAAAGCACTGTCGATAAAACCCAAATAGAGATAGTTCGCATAAGTCCCTCAAACGACAATACTAACAATCTCTGTGCCAGCACATCGACCACTCCAGAGTGCGCTAATGCGAATTCACCTAAAAAAAGTGCCAAAACTTTAGACAGGGCGGTGACGTTCCGGGCCTAACCAGAGTTGCAGCAGCTGTAAATTGAATGAAAAAATTGGCTCTCAAAAAACGAGAAAAGGACCTTGGTTTAAGCTCCAGTCAACCGGCTGAATGTGGTGTTGAGCCAAAAAGTTATTGGCTTTTGAAAAAGGCTTGCTACCAAAAAATCCACGATGTGAAGAAAGTGGAGAGGGATGCACGGACTTGAGCACAAGGTGTTTTTTCCGATCTACAAAGGCTGCTTTTTTTTGCGCATAAGCTCCCCACAGAATAAACACCACGTGGGCTTGATGCTCGTTTACGGTTTGAATAGCCACATCGGTGAATAACTCCCATCCCTTTTTTTGATGGGAAGCTGCGTGACCTTGCTCGACAGTTAAGGCACTGTTCAATAAAAAGACTCCCTGATGAGCCCATCGAAGTAAATTTCCATTTTTAGCAACTGGAACTTTTAAGTCATCATGAAGCTCTTTCAAAATATTTCGAAGCGAGGGCGGAAAAGAAACCTGGTCGGGCACAGAAAAAGAAAGGCCATGAGCTTGTCCGGGGCCGTGGTAGGGATCTTGTCCTAAAATTACGACTTTGACTTTTGGCAATGGTGTTGCTGAAAAAGATGCGAAAATTTCATCTCCGGGCGGATAAATTATTTTGTTCTTACTTTTCTCTTGTCGTAAAAATTCCTTTAAGGCCATCATGTAGGGCTTTGAAAATTCGCCTTGAAGGTGCTTTTTCCAGGAAATTTCTAGTTTAATTTCAGACATCATTATTTTTTATGGCAAACAAATAGCTCAAATGCAAAATGTCTCAGAAAGCGTCTCAGTTTGACACGTAATCTCGAACAAAGCCGAAATGAATAACTAGACTGAACTTGACCATCTAATGAACCGTACACATGCTAAACTATCTAGAGGTTAAACAGCGCTTCGGGAATTCTCCCAAAGTCGGAAGGAGGCCTTATGCAGACCCCTTTTAAGAGCAATTTCGAACTGGGTCAGGTCAGTCCGGAAGTGAAATCTTATATCTACCAAACTATATTAGAGTTTGAGCACTTTACTACGGCGGAGACAGTTGTCGCAGTCGTCGCCAAGGATCCTTTAAAGCTGATTGCACAAACAAATTCTCTGGGTCAGGATCTAGAAGAAACCGAACTCAAAAAGATGCATAGAATTTCGATTTCATTAGTCGAAGACGGGACCAAGATCGAAGAAGAAGGCTTAGCTGAGGACATTTATGATGCAATCAAAATGGCCAAAGATAAGTTGATCCATGTGCTCAGTGAAATTCAGGACAGCGCGATTAGCACGCAAGACCGGGTCGTGCAAATCAACACAATCCTTGAACACAGTGGAACGATCCATTAAGTTAGTAACTTATTAAAGTTTAGATCCAGTGGCTAGCGCGGATCGATCACAAATTGGTAGCCAAGACCAGAAACAGTATGGATGTGATTGGCAAATGCATCCAATTTTTTTCTCAAAGATGAGATATGTTTATCGACCGATCGATCCTCAATATAAGCACCGACTCCCCAAACGCTGTCGATCAATTGCTGCCGAGTCAGAATATTTCCTGGATGTCTGGCAAGCCTGTATAAAATCTTATATTCAATTGGAGTTAAATTCAGTTTTGTTTCTTTGCCCTGAATGGCCATTGTTGCAGAGTAATTAGGAAGACTCATCTTCAGAGGCCCACGCTCGAGGAAGCTATCTTCCTGCGAAAGGTTTTGCTGCTTACGCAAGCGGCTCTCCACTCGAGCCTTCAGTTCTATCGGATCAAATGGCTTTGTGACATAGTCTTCAGCGCCCAAGGTCAATCCCAAGACCTTGTCGGTCACCGCGTTTCGCCCGCTCAAGAAAATCACTGGAATTTTATGGGTTTTTTCTTGGCTTTGCAGTTCCGAGCAAAACTCAAAACCGCTCCCATCAGGCAAAGTCACGTCCAATAAAATAAGATCAAACATCTGGCTCTTTATCTTTTCTCGAGCTTCAACAAGAGAACCACAGACTTCAACGGTCAACTCATGTCCTAAAGAATTTCGGATCAGCAATTGAAATTCCGGGGCATCTTCTACAACTAAAATCTTGGGCATCATCGCAAGTACACCTACTTAATGGTTGGCAGCACTCCAGGTTTTAACGGTTTTGCCTTCAGATGCAAGGAAATATCTTGACCATCGGGCATAGCAAGCACCAAGAGTGCACCTCTAAGATATTTCTATCTTTGAGATTGATCCGATTTTGCATCGCTTTCAAACAAATTCTCTAGATCAGTCAATGCTTGCTTTGTGGTTTCAATTAACTGGGTTTCATTTTGGTACACAGCATGCTGAAGCTGAAGAAGCGCATGGTCGCGAACCTTAAACTCATCAATAATATTGTGAGTTTCATAGAGAGAAATCCCTAATGTTTGCAGAACCTGAGAGCCCATGGACAAGCTAGAATCGAAGGTTTCGCGATAAATCATAGTGATTCCCAAATCCATTAATTTATAACTGTGAAATCGATTTCGGGCTCGAGCAAAAATTTTCAAGTGTGGAAAATGTCTCCGAACGAGTCTGCAGTTTTTAGCGAGTCTTCGATGTTATCGATAGCCAGTACAAAAAGTCGAGCTGAGCCTACCTTAGCTGCATGAAGCAAATCTAGTCGAGAGGCATCACCATAAAAGGTTTTATTGCCAAATCTTCGCACGAATTCGACATGCTCTGAGCTTTTATCGAGCGCAGTAAAAGAAATTTTTTGAATGGCCAGCAATCGGCCTATAATCTGCACGAATCTTCCGAAACCTGCTATCACTACTGCGGATTCATCATATTTTTTATCATATTCAGGCTCAGTTTTTTTGACCTTTTTTGAAATAATCTTTTCATCGATCAAATACAGTATGGGAGCAAAGAGCATCGAAACTGTCACAACTAAGACTAAAACCTCAGAGATTTCAGGTTCAAAAATGTGTTTGGCAACTGCTACTGAAAAAAGGACGAAAGCGAATTCACCTCCAGGCGAAAGAAAAATAGCAAGTCGCCTGGTATTTCCTGAACGAGAAGAGAAAAATTTCTTAAGTACAATAACCAAACTGACTTTAACTAAATAAAGTGAAGTTACTAGAACAATCACTTCACCAGGATTTTTCCAAAGGTGAGTGAGATTTACCGACATACCAATGGAAATAAAAAAAAGTCCCAGAAGTAAACCCTTAAAGGGTTCGATATAACCCCCATTTGGGCGAAACCCAAACCAAAAACGGAACGGCGCAAAACCCACAACCTGGAAGGTTGCAACTCGAGGCCGATGACGAACATTAAAAAAATCACTCCATACTCTGAAAAATGGAAAATACTTTCACTGTTTTGAATTAACTTCAGCCCGTAGGGTCCAATCATTAAACCCGCGATCAGATAACCGAGAACAGAGCCCAAATGAAGCCGATGAAAGATTGGCACTATGACAACTGCAGAAATGAGAAATAAGATAACAAGTGTCAGAAGAGGCATACATTGCAGTTCACCTCGTCCTTGAACTGAAGTCTAATTATTTTGAATGCAAATTCTGATTCTTTTCGCATATTGATTTTTTAATTTTTTTGATCAAATCTACATAAGTCTGTCTGATTTTACTTAAAAGATCTCATGATTGGAGGACCGTGTTGGCAACTTTCAGAGGCTTGCTATCTTCAAGCTTATTTATGCTCAATACAGTTTTTTGGTGCTTGCTCATATTGCCGTTTGCACTGCTAAAAGCCTGCATTCCAATTCCGAAATTTCGCAAAACATGCACGCAAGTTATTATCGAAATCGCCAATCTTTGGGTTTTTTGCAATCACTGGAATATCAAATTTCTTCAAAGTCAGACTAAGTGGGACCTGCGATTGCAAACAGCTTTAAACCTAGAAAAATCTTATTTGATTTGTGTTAACCACCAATCTTGGACCGATATTTTGGCATTGCAGTTTTTACTGCAAGACAAAATTCCATTTATTCGTTTTTTTCTAAAACAAGAACTTATTTATGTTCCGTTTTTGGGTCTCGCCTGGTGGGCTTTAGATTATCCTTTCATGAAAAGGCACTCCAAAGAATTTTTAGAGAAACATCCAGAAAGAAGGGAGGAGGATCTGTTGACGACTCGAAAAGCTACTCAAGCTTTCAAAGGCTCACCTGTTTCGATTTTGAATTTTTTAGAAGGGACACGCTTTACTCGAGAAAAACAGTTGGCTCAAAATTCGCCCTTTCGACATTTATTGCAGCCTAAAACCGGAGGGTTTGCTTTTGTTCTGGGAACAATGGGCGATCAGTTTGATTCTATTTTGGATGTCACGGTGGTTTACCCTGGGGGAGCGGTTTCCTTTTGGCAGGCTTTTTGTGGACAGATGTGCAAAGTTATTCTAGACGTTCGGCCAGTGCCAATTCCCTCTTCATTTTTGAATGGCAATTATCTTCAAGACTTGCAGTTTCGGTCGGAGATTCAAGCATGGGTTTTGGAGCTTTGGCAAAAAAAAGACGCTTTGATAGAAAGAATCTTAACTGAACATATCGAATAACTGCGAGAAATGCCGACAAGTTCGGTATGGGAAAAAGAATCGATCTCAATTCGAAAAAAAGCCAGCATTCAGGCTTCAAGGGTTTAATTGAAGTTCTGATGCGGCGGTTTCAACTGATCATGTACTTGGTCCTTTTGGCGCCCATCTATGCTTTGGCAAGTTTACTGCTTGGAACATGCCTAGTTCCGGGAATCTTTCTTTTTCGCTCAGTTTCCGTATGGACCGCGAATTCTTCGGTATGGGTTCAAAATTTGTGTCTTGGGTTTTCATTGGCTGCTGGATTTTTTCTCTATGGCTTCACCTTGATAATTGCTGCACCGATATTAAATTTTGTTCTTCGTGCTAGCCTAAAGCCTTGGAGAGGACCTTACTACTCGGTTGAGTCTCTCAAATGGTTTATCCACAATGGTCTGACTTATTTGGTCCGCTTTACTTTTCTTGAATTTGTAACACCAACTCCAATTGGCCAGTTTTTTTATCGAGCTATGGGCATGAAAATTGGTCATGGGGTTGCAATCAACACAACGTGGATTTCAGATCCATCGTTGGTTGAACTAGGAGATAAAGTCACTTTAGGTGGCTCAGTTACAATCGTGGCTCATTACGGCCAA
>JAYTZS010000259.1:0-3829 GCA_043741885.1 Bdellovibrio sp.
GCCAATGTCAGCAATGCCACAGTGCGATCTTTGAGCAATCTCCCTTTGTCTCAAATGCTCGAAGACCGTCACAAGCTCAGTCAGACAGTTCGCTCGGAAGTCACTCAGAAGTCTGAAGAGTGGGGCTATAAATTAGGTTCTGTTTACATCCGGAAAGTTCATTTCCGAGATGAAAACATGATCCGGGAAATCGAAGCCAAAGTTGTCAATCGGTTGAGACAGGTCACAGCCTCGATCAAACAGGACGGAGACAATCAAGTCCATATCATCACCAGCAGCGCCCAGAGAACAGCTTCTATCGAATTCGCCAAGGCCGGAGCCATCCGTCCCAAGATCGTTGGCCAAGCTTTAAAACAGATTTCTCAGGATCCTGAGCTTTCGGATGCTTTATTCGAAATCTTAGAAACTGAACGGATGCTCGAGAATCCCCAAGCCTTGATCATTTTGCCAAAAAACAACTCCCTGTTGAAACAGATGTCAGCGCTCTAATGAAGTAATATGAGCCTTGAAAAATATTTTTCAAATTTGATCAAAAAAATTGAACAGTCCGATGAGATTCAAAACGATGGGAAAGATCGGAACGGATTTTTCGAACCAACTCGAGTGGTTCTTTTGCAAAGGCTTCATCTGCTCAAGGATTTGCACGCAAACAAAAATGCCAAGGGGATGGTGCAAACTGCTTGGGAGTACGTAGTCGAGCATCTTCCTCCGGAATGGCTGGTGCTCACCAACGAAGAAAAAGCAGAGCTCAAAAAAATATTGGGTTGATTGGTGTTTGGAATGACATCCGCAAGCCTAAATATACTGACTCACTTCGAGCAGCACTTCGCAGTCCGGTGAAGAGTACAAAACTCCGAAGTTTTTGACTTTGGTGAGCAGCGAATTTCGTTCGGCAGGAGTGAGCTTGTCGCTCGCCGGTAGATAAACCGCGCCCCGGGTGGAAAGATCATTCTCAGCTTTCAACTTAAAATCAGTCATGACTCGGGTGACAAGCACCTCAGCCACTTCCTCGATCATCTCGCCACTCATTCCTTTGAACAATTGAGCAAGCCCATCAGATTCTTGCTGAAGCATTCGAATTGTGAATTTAAACCAGCCCAGATGAGTCCGGACCTCTTCAGTTCTCTGAGCGAAAAACGGCCGCTTTTGTTCTTTCAAGGTAGGAACTTGAACTGAAAATTCAGTTTTTTGACCAACCTGACTGCTCAGGGATCGAAGAAATTCAGACTCAATCCATTGTCTGGAAAAAGTGCTCGTCACTGGATTCTCTGAATTCAAAAGAGGAGAAATTGATAGCAAGGGTACGAAAAGTCCACCAGATTTCGGGAAGCTTCGCAAATTCAAATCGAGAAGTAAAAAAGGAACTTCCAATTGATTTTTCGAAGTTAAAAGCAGAATCGGTAATTTGTGTAACTCTTTTTTGCTGCGAACGAAGCTCAGCAATGAACTCAGCTCCGAGCCTTCAGTTTTCGCTGGAAAATCTAGAATGATCAGTTGCGCTTTGTCGAAGGCCGCCTTTTGAGCCAGTTCCAAAACACTTCGTGAATGGTGCAGGTAGCAGCCGCCCAATTGTTCAGAAGCCTGTTTGATTTCCGGTTCCAATTCCCTTGTCTCAGCGACCAGACCGATATGCACTTTTGCCATAGACTGAGAGTCTCAGAGTAACGCCGACTCTGTAAAACTATTTTTGTCAGACTTTTGACGAAATTCCACAGGTCTGGCTGAATCTGAGTCGTTCAGTCAAAATCAATTGCTTGATGTTCAAACTATCTTTAGGAATGACAGAATGGAAAGCCCAATTCAGCTGCGAAAAAGAAAAACTCTGGATCCCTGCAACCGCTGCGGATTGAATAAGATGTTTTGCATTTGCAGTCAAATTCCGACCTTGATCTTAAAGACACGGATTGTGCTTGTCGTTCACGCCAAAGAATTGAAACGCACAACCAACACTGGAACTTTGGCTCTACAGGCTTTACAAAACAGCTGTCTGAAAATACGCGGTCAAGGGATCGAACCGCTGGACTTGAAGGACCATCTCACTTCTGAATATCAAAGTTTGCTTTTTTACCCTTCGGCAGATGCCGTCGATCTCACTCCCCAATGGCTTGCACAATTCGAAAAGCCGATTCAGCTTTTCGTTCCTGACGGGAGCTGGAGGCAGGCGAGCAAAGTTCACACTCGGCAAAAAGAGCTCAGTCTTTTGCCCCGAGTGATGATCCGTTCGGAGAATTTAGCAACCCATCATTTGCGCAAGGAGAGCACCAGCTACGGGATGTCGACTTTGGAGGCAATATCAAAAGCTCTGGGGATTCTCGAAGGGCCAGAAGTTGAACTGGAGTTGAAAAAGCTGTATCAATCCAAGCTAAAAGCCACGCTACGAGGCAGGGGAGTGAGCCCTAGCTCCTAGAGGTTGCACCTTTGAGCAGCCGAATTCCATCCTGATCAATCGAGATCGCTCTCTTTTTATACAAATTGCCAAGCGCCATTTTGTATTTCTTTTTGCTGACCCCGAAAACATCATAAATAATTTCAGCAGAAGTTTTGTTGTCATAGGGAAGGAAGCCACCATTGTCCTCAAGCAATTGGAGAATCTGGGGTGCGATGTCTTCGGCTGCTTTATGCCCAAGCTTTTGCAGAGAAAGATCAATCTTCCCGTCGTCACGTACTTTTTTGATCACCCCAGGAAGCCTCTGCCCGTGCTCAAGCGGCTGAAAGACTTCATTCGTGTAGAGCATTCCCCAATGTCGACCGTTGACAATCGCTTTGAACCCAAGGTCCGTTTCACTGACAATAAAAAGTTCAACCGAATCGCCCTCTTGATAATCTCCTGGAACTTTATCGAGATGTTTTTCTAGTTTCATAGAAGCAGCGATCCGAGAGGTGTTATCTAAATATATAAATACGATCACATCCTGGCCAACCCGCAGTTCACGGGTCTGTTCACTGAACGGCAAAAATAAATCTTTGCGCAGGCCCCAATTTAAGAAAGCTCCCACAGCTTCCAAAGCAACCACTTCCAGATGTGCAAATTCTCCGACTTGCGCATAGGGCGTTTTGAATGTGGCAATCAGCCTGTCTTCGGAATCATAGCTGACAAACACCGAAAGACTGTCACCAGGCAGGCAGTCGAAGTTTTCTGGAGCGTCAATTAAGGAAATTTCTTGGTTCTCGCTAGCATACAGAACAATCTCTTTTGGTAGAACTTCAAGGACCTTGAGCTGATTGAGTTGTCCAATTTTGAGCATAGGCTGATCCTTTGGCAATCGGGGAGCTCACTCATACACCAGAGCCGGGGGGAGAGACAAGTCATCAGGCTTGAGGAGTGACCCTGGGATCTTTCTGGTTTGAGTGGTATTCTGTGTAGCTTCTGTTTTCGATCGAAGACGGATTGGTTTTCATGACTCGCGAGCCTAATCAGTGCGGTACTGAGATGAGTGGGCGCGACTTTACTTGTGGTTGGGTACAAGCCCAAGTCCTCAAAAGGGGTACCGGTCACCACATTTTGGGCGAGTTGGTGGCCGGTACCCTTTTCAAGGCAACATGTTGAAAACAAGTTTGTTTTTTTATTTTTATTCGAACGTTATGAAGAGAAAAGTTTTGTCCTGATCTTCTCTGGAAGGCCTACCGAAAGTTGGTGCAAGGGTGCTTTCAGAACTTGGGCTTGTACCCAAGCACAAGTAAAGTCGCGCCACTGAACTCAATATCCCACTGATCAGGATCGCGACTTATGAAAACCTGTCTGGCTTCGAGGGAGAATTGGTTAATTTCAAACAGCCCTGGACTCAGTTTTTTGAGAAAGAGGGGCTAATCTGTTGAATCTTTTTGCGGT
>JAYTZS010000260.1:0-10620 GCA_043741885.1 Bdellovibrio sp.
TTAGGATATTTACTCACGGATTTGGAACTCAGTCCGACACTTGCGCAGTCGCTGCTGACTGAAACTGTAGAGGAAAGCTTCAACTTGATTTCCGTGGACGGCGACACTTCGACCAATGACTGTGTGTTTTTGATGGCCAGCGGGCAATCGAAAGTAAGCTTGAAAACGGACGAGGATTTGTCTGCTTTTAAATCTGCACTTTTAGACATTTCGCAGTTCTTGGCGCAATCCATTGTGGCTGATGGCGAGGGTGCAACCAAAGTGATTGAAATTCGCTTGCAAGGAGCTCCGAGCAAGCAGCTGGCTAGGCAGGCAGCTCGAGGACTGACTTTGTCACCACTGATTAAAACCGCCATTCATGGAGAGGACCCGAATTGGGGTCGGATTCTGGCGCGTTTGGGGGCCGAGAAAGTACCAGCTCAGTGTTTGGAAAAAATGAGTTTAAAAATGCAAGGCCATCTTTTGTTTGAAAGTGGCCGACCAGTTCTTTTTGACCGCGAGCTGGTGCGCCTAAGTTTAAAGAGTTCAAAAATCGAGCTCTTGATTGATCTTCATTCGGGAATGGAAAGTTCAATGGCATGGGGCTGTGATCTTTCAAAAAAATATATCGATATCAATACGGAGTATTTATGAAATCTTCTCGAGTCCTCATCAAGCTTGGAGGTGCAAGCCTCCAAGAAGAAGAAGTTTATTCGGAAGTCACTCAGGCACTTAAACAGTACCTGCAATACCAGTATCAAGTTGCCGTCGTTCATGGAGGTGGACCGGCGATCAATGCGGAATTGACCCGACGTGGGATCAGTTGGAGTTTTATTGAAGGACAACGAGTGACCACTCCTGAAATGATGGATGTGATCGAGATGGTTTTATCCGGTTCGATCAATCGCAAACTAGTTCGCTATATGAATTCGCACGGACTGCCCGCAGTGGGATTTTCAGGAGTCGATCGACAGACTTTGCTTTGTCAAAAAGCTTCTGCCGAATTGGGACTTGTCGGTGAAGTTCAAGCAGTGGCAGCCCAATGGCTCAATTTTTTTGTCAAATCTGAACAGTTGACGATTCCAGTGATTGCACCGGTTGGCTGTGGGGTGGGCGGCGAAAGTTACAACATCAATGCAGATTGGGCCGCCAGCAGTTTGGCCATCGGGCTGGAAGTGGATTATTTGATCTTTCTGACGGATCAAGCAGGAATCTTGGATTCTCACGGCTCGCTGCTCACGGAGCTGAGTGCTGAAAATCTACGCCATCTGATCTCAAGTCATGTTGTGACAGGGGGGATGGCGACAAAAGTGCGGGCGATTCTGCATGCGCTCGACAACGGCGTTGGGGCCGTTCGAGTTCTCAACTCTCGTTCGGCCGTGCACGGATTGTGGAGCGACCGGATTGGCACTTGGTGCCTACCAACTGGCTCTTGGTGCCTGCCAACAAAGGAGACTGCTCATGTTGCAATTTAAAACCAGCCACTTTTTAACTGGCGAAGAGCTGACTCGACAAGAACTTCTGCAACTGTTAGAAACTGCCGAGATGTTCAAACAAAATCGAGGCAAAGAAAAAAGTCTGAGCATTTTGCAACCGGCTTTGCAAAATAAGCCGCCTTTGCAGAATAAAACAGTAGCTTTGATTTTTGATAAACCTTCTTTGCGCACTCGGGTCAGTTTTGCAGTTGCCATCCAGGAACTGGGCGGAACTGCGTTGGAACTTCTAGGTTCGCAGATGAAAAATGAAGACCCCGAAGATTCAATTCGAGTCCTGCAGGGAATGATCCACGGAGTGATGATCCGAACCTTCCAGCACTCTCATATCGAGAGAATGGCGGCTTTTGCGCGAATTCCAGTAATCAATGGCTTGTCGGACACTCATCACCCATGTCAAACATTGGCCGACCTTCTGACATTGAAGCAAAAATTTGCCAATTTGAAAGGACTGACCGTCAGCTACCTTGGAGACGGAAATAATATTTTGCATTCACTGCTTTTGCTCGCGCCGTTTGTTGGAGTGAATGTCAATTACTGCTGCCCTCCAGGCTATCAGCCAGACTCAGAAATTTTACGACGGGCTCTGGACCGTGCAGATGGCGCTTGCATCCAGCAGTTTGAGCAACCAAGTGCATCAGTTGCAGGGGCGGATGCGATTTACACGGATGTATGGACAAGCATGGGATTTGAGCAGGAAAATGAGATTCGGCAGAAAGTATTTCATGGCTTTCAAGTGAATTTAGAGCTCTTGAAAAAGGCCAAACCGGATGCCATTGTGCTGCATTGCTTGCCGATGATCAAAGGGCTTGAGATCACTCAAGAGGTGGTCGATCATCCAGCTTCTGTTTTGTTTCAGCAGGCCGAAAACCGACTGCATGCTCAAAAAGCTTTGCTGTTTGGACTTTTCAATCACGAAGGGCGTTCCGGATGAAAAAATCAGTGTCCCCGCGGACAAGACTTGAAGCTTTGAAAATGATTTTATCACTGGGGAAAGTGTCAACTCAAGAAGAGCTGGTCGAGGAGTTAGAAGAAAAAGGCTACGAAGTCACTCAGAGCACAATCTCACGCGACCTGCGCCGTCTGGGTGCAGTCAAAGCCATCGATGCCTTAGGCCGCGCCGGATATCGTTTGAATTTCTCAAGCGAGATTCCCTCGCAGATGAGCAGTCGGGGCTTAAGAAATCTTTTGATCGAAACGAAACACAACGGCACTATGATCGTCCTTCATACGACTCCGGGGTCTGCCAGCTTGATCGCAAGGCATTTGGATTTAGTCAAACCCGCTGGCATTCTAGGAACCATCGCCGGAGACGATACGATTTTCGTAGCGCCGGCGCAGACTAAAAAAATCGAAGCGGCTGTTGAGGCAATCCTCGAAAGCCTGACCTAAGCAGCTTTCTCAAATTGCACAGTTAATCATTCTGGTGCGCCATTACTAATCCACTGGAGAACAAGATTTTTCTGGGAGGCAGTCAATCGACCGCCTCGAGGCATTGACCCTCCCGCAACCTCAAATTGTATTCGAGCACGAACGGCAAAGATCGACGGATAAGATTCCAGGTTCACTCCACCTTTGTTATTCCCCGCCTGGGAATGACATCCTACACAACTTGCCTGGAACACCTTTTTGTCAACCTCGGCGAACGTCACTACTCTGGGAGTTGGAAGAGGTGTTGGAACAGGATTCGGGAAGGGAGCAGGCTCTGGCTCTGGAATAGGTGGGGGTGTGGGCGCCGGTGTCGGAGTTGATGGCAACGCTGAATTTGTCTTCTCTTTGGGACCACCCGAATCAATCCATGCGAAGAGCAATTCTTTTTGCTGACTGTTCAGTGAAGGTCGGTCCTTCGGCATACGTGAGGTTGCAATGTCGTCACGGATGCTTTGCAACTTTGGAAAAACGTTTTCATAAGTTTCGAGATTGATTCCTCCGGCATTGCCTCGACTGGCCGAGTGACATTCTAAACAACGAGGTGAAATGACTTGATCTAAAACCTCAGAGAAGCCAATGCCTGCTTCCAGCTTGTTAGCGGTTGGGCTGCTGATCAGGGGGCCAGCCTCTCGCTGACCTAAAATATAACTGCATCCGGCCAGGCTATTGAGCGTGAATAGAATGAGTGTAAATCTGTAAAAAAGTTTCATCGAGAATTTGTGTCCCAGCTGCATTTGACCCTCCGTTGCAATTGTCTATCTTTGCCTCTGTCTCAGTTATTGCATTCGCTGGATTCCGCCGATATGCTAAGTTATGAATATAAGACATTCTGATAGTGAATACAAAGTTGACCTGAATATATTTCGCCCTGAGATTTCACACTTTTTGGCTGTGGCCCAGCTAGGAAACATCTCCAAAGCCTCGGATTTGCTAGGCTTCACTCAGCCTCAAATGTCGAAGGCGATTGCCAGCCTGGAAGCTAACCTCGGGCAGACTCTGTTTGTGCGCAAATCGCGAGGTGTAGAGCTAACTTCAGAAGGTCAATTTTTACTGAAGAAAATACAGACCTTGCAGGCGAGCTTAAGGGACCAAGACGAAAAAGGTCAGAGTCTTCGCCGGCTTCGCATAGGCTTTCACCACTCAGTTGCCATGAAAGCCTATCCACTGGTTGTCCATCCATTGCATTTACAAAGTGCGGATTTCCAATTGTCGACCGAATTTGGAACGAGCCTTGAAATCACTCGAAAAGTGGCTGATCTGCAGATTGATTTTGGCTTGGTGATCAATCCACAAAAGAATCCGGACGTGGTGGCTCGAAGGTTAGAGTCGGATTCTGTAGCTCTTTGGTTTAGAAGTAAAATGCCCAGCAGCGGAATTCTTTACTTCCATCCAGATATGTTCAATGTTCAAAGATTGCTCAAAAAAATTCATTCTTTCCAAAAAATTCCTGTTTCCGACTATGAAGTGATCGCACAAATCGTAGCCACTCAAAAGAAAGCCGTGGGAATTCTTCCTGAAAGTTTAGCTCATCGGCATTCTCTAGATTGCCTCAAAGAGCATCGCCTGTTTTCGGTGGATGTCATGCTGATCGCCCACCGAGAGAAACTACGCTCCCCTGCCAACCGAGAGATTTTTCAGCATATTCAAAATCTCTATTCGGGATTGACGACTGAAATATCAATCGAAGAATGAGTGCAGAATTTAGTCTTCTTCATGCGTGCGTCGGGGTGGTCGCTTCTTAACCTGGTTTTGATAGGACTGATCACCGAAATGCTTTCTTGCAGCTTTGTTATAAGCAGTGGCCGCCTCTTCTTCTGTGTCAAAAAATCCAATGTGGATCGACTTTCCGTCAACCCCAATCCCGGCTCGCCAACATTTATTTTTGCTATAATAAGAAACACCCTTGTACTGGCTCGTTCCTAGATTATTACGATTTTTGGGCAGAATTCTTTGCCGTTCTTTCATCGTGCAGACGATCAAATTTTCTTTTCGGTAATCGAAGCCGTTCAGAAATCTTCTTGGGTAAACCTGCTTGCCTTTGGGTGGCTTCATTAAAAATGCACCCAAGGTCACCATTCGGGTGCCCTTCGGAGTAGCAACTGAGGTCACCACCACTCGCCGGCCCGATTTTGCAGTCACTGTTCGCCAAGACAGTTGTGACAAGCGGACAAA
The DNA here is from genome assembly GCA_043741885.1 of Bdellovibrio sp. Classification (GTDB taxonomy): domain Bacteria; phylum Bdellovibrionota; class Bdellovibrionia; order Bdellovibrionales; family Bdellovibrionaceae; genus 21-14-0-10-47-8. Next base: position 5,076 of record JAYTZS010000260.1, read on the forward strand.
GTCCTCTGCATCCACTTTTGCTTGATCCCGCCCCTTGTTAACCGGAAGATTTTTCCATGAAGTCGCCATGACCCTATCTCACTGGTTGCAACAAGAGAACGCAAGATGTTTTCACCTAGACTTAAGCCAAATTTCATTGAAAAATAAACACAATTGAATTCCGAGACGCCCGCCACAGGACTGAATGCAAACATGAATCAAACCCAAAGCTACAATGCCAAAGAAACTCTTAACAAACTTCAGTCGGCACTGATGCAGATGCACCGGCACCTCATCCAATCATTAAAATCAGATCAAGAGAACCAGCTTGGCCATCCACTGTCTCCAGTGGACTGGCTGCAGATGATGATCACCTTTCCCAATTATGCCTGGCTCAAGAAACTCACTGGGTTGATGTCTGATTTTGACGCTCTATTGGATAATTTTGAGGTTGGAGACGAAGAAGTGAAAATAATTCGTCAGGAATTAGAAAAATTATTTCTAACCCCTTCAAATTCGCCTGAAGACTTTTATGCAAAATATGTGGAAACTTTACGCCGAGATTCGGATGTGATGATTTATCACGGCCAATTGAGACATCTGATTTTGGCACTCCCACTAAATACAACGTCTGTTGATTCGACAGCCCTAAGGCTCTCCTGGCACCAGAAACCCAGGCACCGCTCTTGAGTCCCTGGGCTTATTTTAGAATCTTCATTCCGTCCTGGAGATTTTTTGAAACACCAGGAGATGTAGCACTTTTAAAGTACCGAACTAAACTGACTAGCGGAATGACAGACGACCTTCCAGGCAGAAGCTCGATCGATTGGTCCAATTGGCAGGAGTGCCTGGTCAAACCCAGAAAAACTCTAATTTCTTTTTTTATCAATCCAGCTGGAAACTTCTATTTGGCGGCGCAAACCCAGGTTGAGCAAACACTTGCAGATCTCAACGACGATTTATTTCGCCAAAACTTTGCCAAATCTTCAAGTTATCAAATTCTTCACAGAATTATTTTAGCAAAAATTCACCATGACCACAACCCTTCGCCGCTGATTTATCAATTCAAGATTCTGGTGCAAACAGCCGATGATATTGACGGAAGATTTGAAGATGCAGTGATCTCTCAGGAACACACTTCGTGATTCCAACATCCACTTCAATTTTTATTTTGCTCCAACGTTTTTTAGGCTTCGCTGTGCTTTTGCAAAGCATCGAGATGCTACAATTGAAAAGACTCTGGACTGAAAATGGAATCTGGGATGCTCAATTGGTATTTGAACCCGGCACTCGGTTTCCAATCTTAGTAAAACGAGTCATTGAAACAGCCCTCGCTCCTCCAATTTTTCAGACCTTCTTGCTTCTCGCCGCTGTGTCTTCGGCGATCCTGGTTGTCCAACCAAATCCTTATTCTCTTGCAATAATGTCGTTGACTACGATTGCTGTAGCAATTCGCTGGAGAGGCACCTTCAATGGCGGCAGCGACTGTATGACATTTCTTTTGCTGCTAACAAGTTTACTGATTTGGATCTGCGGCAGAACAGCGCAAGTATTTTATTACGGGCTCTGGTATATTGCCTTCCAAACATGTCTATCTTTTTTTATTTCTGGGTGGGTTAAAATCCGACAATCCCAGTGGCGCTCGGGTCAGTCTCTCATCAATCTCCTGGAAAAGTCGGCCTATCCCATCCCTACAAAAGTGCGATTGATGGCAAAACCAAAGATTCTGAGCCTCGCTCTCTCTTGGCTTGTCATTTTATTTGAAATCAGTTTTCCCATGGCCCTCGTGCTTGGGAAATTCAGTCTCGTCTTGATTTGTCTTGCTATAATATTTCAGGTCGTGAATTTTATTTTATTTGGCCTCAATAGATTCTTCTGGGCCTGGCTCGCTGCTTACCCAGCGGTCATTTACGTGTCTTTATCACTCGCTGCCGGTTCGGTTTCGAATGTTTCCAATTTTTGCAATTCTAAATAGATCTGTGGCAAACAACAGTCTTTGCTAGGGCGGGTTTTGCTCGAATGATCTCTGGTGAGACTTCCGATCGAGGGAATGGGTGTCTAATTTGAATTGGTGTTTGGTAGGTCACTACTTCTCAATCGAAGTGAGACCGGTCTTCATAAGTCGCGATGCTAGTCAGTGCAGTACTGAGATGAGTGGCGCGACTTTACTTGTGCTTGAGTACAAGCCCAAGTTTTAAAGAGAGTATCGGTCACCAAATTTTCCCTCTTTTTCGAAAAAGTGTGTCCAGTGTAGTTTGAAATTAACCGATTTTCCATCAGTCCCGAAAGGTATGATATTCTGCTCTCTCTCTGTTCTCTGAACTTTTGATTTTGAAAAAATCAGAAGTTCACAAGCGGTAACGACCTTGGATTTCTCTACTGATATCCATCCGCGCGTTAGTGAAATCCATACTACGGAATTGTCACTTCTCAATAAAATCGAGTTATCCACATTTTACCCACTCTTTATAGAAAGATCCCAAATTTTAGTAAGTCGGTAACCGATACTTCTTTTATGAGCAATGTGTTGAAAGAAGTCGGTTTTTCTTTTTCTACTCATCTATATAATTATAATTGATCCATAAAAAGGATAGAGCGCAAAAAGCGAGATTGAGCGGTTGGACAAACGTGTCTTTTTTCCCCGCATCTGTGGTGGGAATCTGCCGCAAGTCATCAGGCGCAACATTTTTCCAATACTTTTCCAATACTAGTGGCTCTCAAATTCAATCTCTTCGATTACGCCTAACTTTTACTGCGTCTTCGCTTCGGAAGCTGAGTGGTATGTTGATTGCTAAGTAAGGTTGACAGAATCTTGGTAAAACGAAAAGTGTTTCTGCTTTCCATTTGCCTAATTGAATTTCAAATTCTCAAAGGAGAAATTTATGAATCAGCAAAATCAGTCCAACCCGACCAAAGACTCTACGCCAACCTCCGGGACTTCAGTTTCGAAGCAAGGAGCATCAGGTTCAATTCAAACCAATCAAGCTTCATCACCAACCTCCTCTGCTAAAGGCGCAGCCGGGGCCGCGCAATCTTCCAACTCCAGCTCAAACTCAGCAATGAATGCGACTGGTGGCACATCAGCTGGTAGTCAAGCCGGCGGACAGTCCACTCAAGCTTCAGGCCAAAATAAAAGTCTGAATGCTGGTGATCGATCAGAAAATCAAACGCAAAAACATCCGCAACAAAATGCGATTTTAGAGCCACTTGCGAAATTCGAAGAAGCAATTACAGGCTTTGCTGGAACGCTGGGTGAGACTCGCCAAAATATCGAAACTGTAGTTGATCTTACCTTGCGATCTAAAGATGAATTGGTCCATATCAAGGATGCCTTCATGCCTTATTTGACAGACGCTCGTGATGTGACACAGAAAGTAGCGACTCGTGTTCGGTCGACCCCGTCCCCTGTGATCTGGACAGTGGCAGGATTGATTGGAAGCTTTCTGGTTTGGAGTCTTTATTCAGGAAAATCAACTCACAGTTCAAAAGCGAAAGGCGTTCTCCACTAGTTATTTGAGCTTCTCTCGAGAATCAGAAATTTTGCATTCATTCAATAGCGCTTCGGTTCCGGCCGAGGCGCTTTTTTATAATCTACTTTTAGCTTTTCAATTCAAATGAACAGAATCACTTCGGATTACTTTTTAATCGGCAGATTGACGTGAATAATTCCTTCGTCGTCCACTCCGATCCCCATGTATTTGATACTTTTGATTTGAAAATCAGAAAACTTAATTGGAAATTCAGCATTCAATCGGGAGCCTTCGATTTTATAAGTTCCCTGTACTTTCTTTTCAATTCCGCGGATTTTGATCACTCCCTCGCCTTTTCCGCCCTGGCCCACCGCCGAAACAAGAGTTGCTTCGGGAAATTTTTCTGTCTCTAAATATTTTTTAGTATGCTCATCTCGCAAACTGATTCCAGTTGCCAAACTTTTTAAACCCACGATGATATTTGCGGCCTCCACTCGGTCTCCCTTTTGGGTTGCCACTCCTTTGACATCTGTCGTTCTTCCTTTAAAGGAACCGGCAGGATGTAACTTGACGTCAACGACGGCTTCTTGCGCAGATACTGAAAGAGAGTAAAAAACAAGAAGACTGAAAGCTAGCTTAGTCATTCGAACTCCATAACTGAAAGGTTGATCCCTAATCCCTAACTCTCTATTTCATCTTTGAATGCTAGTTTTTGCAACTGCTGTTGGAGTGGCATCCAAGGCCCAGACGTTGTCCCTGACTGGCATTTGAGAATGCCTATGGACCTGGTGCGAAAGGCTTTTTATGTGATGGTTGATTTTTGGAAGTATCTACAATTGATCCGCTTTACTCAAACTGAATTGGCTTTGGCGACTGGATCTGAATAGCTAACCCGGGAAGTCTGCGGAAAATTTGACAAATTCCCATGAAACAAGGCACAACAAGGCCCTGAGATCCTATTTAAGTCCTATCTAAGCATTCTGGAGGCCACTTGAAGACTCTTTTTTCCTCTCTAACCTGCACCTTCCTCAGTCCTTTTGTTGGACTTTCCTTTTTTGCACATTCTTTAGTTGCACTTTCTTTTTTGGCATCATCAACCGTTCATGCCGCGGACGCTTCAAGCACCTCTTCATCAGCCGGTGGAAACTTAAAAACTGAACTGAGTGAAATTGCTCCGAACCGGAAATTTACCGACGAACATGAAATCACTGATATTAAAATTCGCGCCGATGCAGGTTCACTTTCTAAATACAGTTTTCGTTTTAATCTTTCTTTCTTCGGACCTACCTTTGGCGATATCTCAGCTAAGGAACAGCCGAATCCAGATGGCTCTGCGGGGCCCTACTCGACCGCTCTTAGCGGCACAATTGGAATGCGCTACCGAACAAGCTCACAAACTTCTCTCAGCTTGGGAACAGGGCTTAAGGCAATACATCCCTTGCAAGGAGCGGATCGTTTTGATGTGTCCACGCCCTACCTTAGCTACGATATGACAAAGCGGACTGAATCCGGAATTCAAATGCGGAATTCTTTTGGCGTCTCCTATGTCACTTTGCCAGAATATACAAAGCTTGGAGAAGTCGCAGGAGCCAATTACGACTTTTCGTCTATCTACAATATCGGAGCCTCTGGATACGCAGTTGGTGTAGACACGAGCCTTTCCTATTTCTATTACACTCGTAAATATCAACCCAGCGACAAAAGTGCGTCTCGAGGAGGCGTTCAGATATTTCCGACTGCAAAGTACAATTTTACAGACAAGCTGAATGTGACAACTTCAACAGCCTTATCTTGGACTTCTCCGCGAGACCGGGCCAACGAATCGATTTTGTTAAACCGTTCAATCAGCCAGCGCCTGGGAGTTGGTTACGCCATTTCACGGGATATCTATGTGTTTCCCTATGTCACGATCTATCCTTCGCACATGGCTTGGGATATGACGACAATGAACATTTCGACAAGTTTCTCAGTGCTCTAATCATCTGAAGCTTGATGATTCTGCACCTCTAGAGCAAAATTCTTGCTGAAGAGGTGTCTGCATGAATCCATTAGGTCGTTTGCGCCCATTTTATTCAAATGGAGTTCGAATTTTTGTT
>JAYTZS010000261.1:0-10618 GCA_043741885.1 Bdellovibrio sp.
GTGAAAGCAAAGACTCAGGATAAAACTATACCGACTCAGCCTCGTCGGCCTTACCAAAAGCCGACTGTGACTTCTGAATCTCTCATGGCTTTCGGTGTGGTCTGTAATGGAACGGCCACCGCAGGTCGTAAGGCCACAACCGGCGCACCGGGTTTTTGTAATGCAACGAAATTGCTCTCATGATGCATTCAGCAATTGGTCTCGCCTCAACAGCTCGAGAGCAAAAATACAAAGTGGCCAGTTCGCTGATTGGCAGTCGGCCTGACACAAGTGAATTTACAGTTGAAGCCAATTATCACGGAGTGCCTACCCGTTTTTTCTGCGCCAATTCGTTGATGCAAGAAGTGCTGCAAAAATTTCTGCCAATGCAATGGCTCATGCCTCAAACCGCAGGCCCATTGAAGGTTTTAGATATTTTTTGGTTAGATCCGAAAAATTTTTTTGAGGATTCCAGTTGGCAGGAGGACAGCGATCCCGAGTGCGCCATTTTCCCTAACAAACAAGGTGAGACTGCCGTGCAAAGAGACTTTGTAGGGTCCCTGGATCATCGAAGTTTTGCTGTGATCATTGCCAATCCCAGCATTGATGATGGCTTTTTCAACGCTCTTCGCTGGCTGCTGCCTCGCCAAATGGTGCAAAAGAACAGCCTGCTCTTGCACAGTTCTTGTGTGGTTGGCAAAAATGGCTTGGCTTATTTTTTCTTGGGACCCTCGGGGGCTGGTAAAACAACCCTGAGCGAAATGTCTCAAGGGCGAAAAGTTTTAGGCGACGATATGAACGTCATCCATGTCAATGAGACAGGGTTAACCGCAGAGGCTGGTGTGTTAGGTCAAAGGCATTCAAACCCTGCGCTTTTTTCCCACAAGTTTCCGGTGGGTGGTATTTTTTGGTTGAAACAGGGTTCGGAAAACAAAGTGCATTTGGGCTCTCAAAGAAAAACCGCGATGCGGCTCTTGAGCTCTGCGGCTAATCTGTTTTGGCCGCAGACCGAACCTGCACTAGGAACACGGGTTCTCTCGATGATTCAGAAAATTGAGAGATCTCAGGTGGTGAAAGAATTGGAATTTAATCTTGATGGAGGATTTTGGAAACATGTTGAAAACCAATGAGACAGTGATCCGAAGAACCAAAAATATTCCCTGGCAAGTGATTGACCAACAGGCTTTGATTTTAGCAACCGCACAGTCGATGGCGCATGAGCTGAACGAAACCGGCACTTGGATTTGGCAACAACTGGAATCGCAGTCAACACTTGAACAGTTGGTGGAGCAGATGTGCCTGGCATTTGAGGTCGATCTCCCTGTTGCTAAAAATGATCTCCTCGAGTTTCTGGATGAAATGCAAGCCAAGGGAATTTTAGAATGTCAGTAGATGCTAGCCAATCTGTCATCGACCGATGGAGAAATAAAACTGCCCTCAACAACCGCCCGCTCCAAGGATCCTTGGAGTTGACTTATCGTTGCAACGAACGCTGCACTCACTGCTACATTGAAAAATTTTGGGACGATCCTAAAAAGATTTTAAATTTGCAGCAGTGGAAGCATTGCTTGAAGGAGCTGAGATCTGCAGGAGTTTTGTATCTGATTTTGATGGGCGGAGAAGCTATGCTCAACCCGCACTTTTGGCAAATTGCCGAGGAAGCCAGTCGCCTCGGCTTTCATCTTTCCATGATCACCAACGGGCAAAAGACTACAGATTTAGACACGGCTCAGCGTCTGAAAGACGTTGGATTCTCAGTGATCACTGTGAGTTTTTACAGTTTGAATCCAGAGATTCATGACCAGATGACAGCTGTTCGTGGGTCGCATGCGAAAACTTTGCGGGCGCTTGAATTTTGTCAGCAAGCGGGTCTCGAAGTTGGTGTGAACTGCCTTTTGACCTCGGCCAATATTGCTGGGTATTTTGAATTGGCAGATTGGTGCATCGAGCGTGGTATCGAGATCAAGGCCGACCCGCATGTGACACCGAAATTTAACCGAGATCTTGCGCCGACCAAATTGCGGGCCACGCCTGAGCAACTGAAAATTTATTTTCGAGCTTTGGTGCAAAAATGGCCAGCCGGCGTGCCTAAAGCGAATGTCGAATCTGCTGGTGATTTCATCTGCAATGTCGGAAAAGGCAAATGTGCTGTGACTCCGTATGGGGAACTTTTGACTTGCATTGAAGTGCGAGAGCCGCTTGGATTGCTCACTGAAACTCCCTTCGAGGAATTGTGGGCCGGCCCGGTTGCTGAAAAATGGCGAAATTTAAAAGTTGGCGCTCTGAAAAACAGAGACTCTGATGGCAGCGAAAGTTTCTGTGACCACTGTCCGGGGATGGCTTTGCATGAAGACAATGACCCTTTGAAAGTTTCATCTTATGCCAAAACAGTGGCACTGATCAAAAGGGATGTGGCTCGTGAGAATGCGCTTGAAAAGCTTGCCGCACTCAGCTGATTTGCACCTGATCGAAAGTCCCCCATCAAACGACAATGTGCTGATTCCTTTTACTGGGGACAGCATGCAGACATTCTTGATACCAGGTGATTTGCTTCATGTGAGAACTTTTCCCAAACCCGTTTTATTAAATGAGCTGGCCGACTTTGTGAGCTTGGGAGATCTCGTTTTATTTCAGAGCGCTGGAATGTGGGTCGTCCACCGGGTGATTTCACCTTCACAAACTAAGGGAGACCGCAGCACCTGTGCCGACCAGGCACCTATTCTGGTCTGGGGCCGGCTCGAAGCACTGACACGCAAAGAAATTGCCTATGCTTGGGGAAATTCGCCGATGATCGGTCAGATGTGGCTCGCGAAACTTTCGCGGCTCTCAATGACAAAAATCCGGCCACTTCGCTGGCTCTATTTGGTGTTTTTGCATGTTTTATCAGTTTACAGTTTGAGCCGATACCGAACATGAGCCACGAACCAACACCAAGTGTAGCCAAGAAAATCCTTGGTTGAATCTTTGAGATTCCATTTTAAAATATAATAATTGATGTTCAAATTTTTTCTCCAGAGAAATTTTTCACTTAATAGCATTCGTTGGATCCAAGTCGGATTTAATTCAATTTGCTGCGGTATGGGAGTGTGCAGGTAAGTACGAGCCGCCCACAAGGTCGCAACCAAAGCTTTTCTCATATGAAGTTGAGTGCAGCCATTGAACACTCGCTCCCAGTCGATTTGCTGTTCAAATTTTCGCACCCACCGATCAATATCGATCAGCCAAAAAAGCTTTAAAAATGTGTGCTGTGAAGCCAAATGGCCCACCAGATGAATCAGTTGATCGGACGTCGATAGTCGATCTGAAAAGGTTGGCTCGAACTGCCAAAAGCATTCTTTAGATTCAATATTTTGAGATTCAATATTTTTAGAATCAATATTACTGTCACTTGCAAAGACCTGAGTGTGCAATTCAATAACAAGTTGGTAGGATGCCTTTTCGATTGTCCAAATGGATTTGAAGTGATTCGCCTGCCACATCAATGTTTCTTTTTCTTGGTAACCCAGCTCCTTCAAAATTTGTACAAACTGGAGCAACTGCTTTGAGGCAATCAAAAGATCAAGGTCGGACATTTGCCGACTGCCTAAATCTGGATAAAGTATTGGCAGCAGCGCAGCTCCTTTGAGTGCTCTGACTTGCAAATGCGCAGCCTTTGCCAAAGTTTGAAGCTGCTTCCATTCTTGTAAATAAAGATGATTGCGCAGCCATTGACTTTGCCACTGAACTTTCCACTTTTTTTCCAAGTACGCCGGCAATTCCTTTGCATGAGCTGACCAAATCAGGCCATGCAGACAGTGCTCGTTGACCAAGGGTTCGAATGAAATCCATTCGCCTTCGCTTAGTTTAAAATGCGACTCGTCTTTGAACTGAGCTTCACTTCTGATCAGGTTCCAATATTTTTCCATTAGGTGAGAAACAGCAGAGGTTGGGACCGATGGCGGTAACGTCGGACACTCCAATGAAGAGTGCAAATTCCTAAAGTTAGAAAGATGAAGCTAAAGAACAAGAGAAAAAGGAAATTTGAATTCAAATTTGGATACAAGATTGAAGGTGAAAAAGTCGAAGCTTTTTCAGCCTGAGCTAATTCAACCTGAGCTAAACTTCGTGTCGATTGCAAAAGCAAGTTCATCGGAGACAGCTGCGCGAGCCAAGGCTGCAGAAACACCGGCAAAACTTCTGGCGGAAAGTAAGCTCCAGCTAGCACCGTCATGGCAGTGGTCAGCAGTGGCAAAAGTCGCTCGCCCCGTCCCCACACCAGGATCACCGAAGCACCGATCATTCCGACTCCGGCAAAAAAAGGCCAAGCGGCCAATTGGAGGCACAAAATCAGAGCCAAGTTCGGAGCTGGTAAAAAACGAAACCCGAAGAGTGTAAAAGCAAAAATAAAAATCAGTAACAGCCGGAAAGATTCCGCCGCCAACAGGCCAAAAACTTGTGCCGACCAGGAGACAAGAAGAGGCGATTTACTAAGCAAGCTGATGTCAAGCGTCCCCTGCTGAACTTCCGAGCGAAACACTCGGCTAAAAGCAGTCAATAAAATACAGGGCACAAACAAAGTGACCTCGCCAATCACGATAAAAGAAAAATAATCCATTTGCGGGTTGAGCAAATGCAAGTTGGGGACGAAAGCTTGAGCTGTGAACCAGTAAACCGAAAGAAGTCCAAGCTCGCTGGTAAGCTGACCGAACCATGAGAGAGCGCGAGGATACTTGTTGCGAAATTCTTTTCGGAAGGACAGCTCAAACAAACTCCAAAGATTTAAACTTTTCATGAGTTTGGCTTTTCTGGCCGAGCAACCGCATTCAGTCGTCCATCTTTCATTTCTAGTTGCCGAGTTCCCAGCATCAAAGCTTCCTCAAGACTGTGAGTAGAAAACAAAACGCTGGGCGATTGAGGCTGCTGCATCAGGCACTGACGAAAACGGCCAGCGGTCGCAGTGTCGAGACTTCGTGTCGGCTCATCAAAAACTAGAATGGGCGCCTGAGAAATCAAGGCACGAGAAAGAGACAAAATCTGTTTCATCCCGCTAGAACATAAAAAAAATGGTGACTCCAGAGCTTTCTCAACATCAAAAACTTCTCTCAGTTTTTGAATTCGCAGTCGTGCCTCCCGCAATGGAATCTGCCCTAAAGCTGCAAAAAATAAAAGATTTTCCAGTCCACTCAAGCGGCTGTAGAAACCGTTTTCGCTGGTCGGAACCCAACAGACTTTTTGCCGAAACTCTGCCGAGCCTAGGTCCACTGACTGGTTAAACATTCTAACAGTTCCCGAAGTCGCAAGCGAAAGATTCAACAGGGTCCGCAAAAAGGTCGTCTTTCCACTGCCATTGCTGCCTAAAATGGCAACACGCTCGCCTGGCTCTACGGTCAAATTTAAATTCTGAAACAAAGGATGCCCTTTGACGAACTCCTTCCGCAGATCGCGAACCTCTAGCGCAGGAACCATTCGGTGCGACTCCTTGTCGAAAGCCTTATTTTGGCATTGCCTCAGGTATTGTCAACCCCTGAGCCTCTAGATCAGAGCTAAATAAGTGAGAACATAGCCTCTCTAAAATGGCTTTTGCCTGGAGCATTAGATCCCCTCCGCCATCGCTTGCGAAATCAGGTTTGAAGCTGGTAACTAATGCTTAAATTAAAAGTGCTTAGATTAAAGAGGTCCAACTATGAATCCAGATCAAACGCCACAATACCGCCAATCTCTCGGCGATCAGGTCAACACCATCGAGCAAGAAGCTCGAATGGTTCTTCCCGGAATCCAAGCCCTGTTCGGATTCCAATTGATTGCAGTGTTCAATCCTGGGTTTAAAACTTCCCTCGATCACACCGAGCAAGTCATTCATCTTAGTGCATTGATCTTCGTTGTGATTTCCGCAGTCCTGGTCATGGCACCCGCAGCTTACCACCGGCAAGCCGAGCATAAAATTTCAAAGCACTTTGTTGAACTTTCCAGTCGTTTCTTGGCTGGGGCGATGGCTCCTTTAGCCTTAGGTACTTGCTTGGATGTTTACCTCGTCAGTCGGGTCATTTTGGATTCAGCGAATCTCAGTCTTGCAGTGACATTAGCAATTTTCTCACTTTATGCTTGGACTTGGTTTATTTGGCCCAAACTGAGCGCTCGGAAAATTGAACAGCTTCCGACGCATGAACTGAGCCAAGAAAAGCAGTTGGAAAAAACTTCGAAATGAAAAAACCGAACCTCTTAGATCTCCGCCCCACTCAATTCGCGCTCGGCAGAAAAGAAATTGAATTCAAGCTGGAAAAAATGTCCGGCTTCACAGAAAAGCAGCTTGAGCAATATTGCAAAGATCACGTCATTCCCGTTGTCAAAGGTCCTGGGAAACAATTTTATATGATTGACCATCATCACTTCGCTCGAGCTTGCTGGGAGCTCAAAGTCGAGCTTTACGAAATCCAAGTGATCAAAGATCTGAGTCAAAAATCGGAAAATGAATTTTGGAATGTGATGACTCAAAAAGGTTGGGTTTATCCCTACGATCAATTCGGAATGGGCCCTCATTCGCCGTTGACGCTTCCAAGTGACATTCGCTGTTTGGCTGACGACCCTTACCGAAGTTTGGTTTGGGCCGTGTTAGAAAAAGGCTGGATTCTCAAGCATGATCTGCCTTTTTTTGAATTCCAGTGGGCGACTTTTTTTCGCCGCAACCTCAACTTCACTTTACACAGCAAGTCCAATTTCAGAAAGGCAATCGCCCAAGCTAAAATCTTTTCCCGCTCGACAGACGCCCGCCACCTGCCGGGTTACCGTTAAGAAGCGAGGTGCCTGCCCTTTGCGAAGGTGCCTGCCCTTTTTTGAGTTTTTTTGAGTTTTTTTGAGTTAAAGTATCGCTTGCAGTTCTTGCTTGGTTTGCTCAATCCAATCTCGCAGCTCTGACTGAGTGACGTTTGTGTAATTGCCATGGCCGATACACAAGCTGAATTCGTGTTTTGGATCTAAATTATTTCTTTCACTGTCGAGCATGCTCGTGTTGGAGACGACTCCCAAAATGTTCAATTTATTGGTCACAGAATTGTAGACAAGCCCCGGCCCACCCGAATCTCCATTGCAAAAACCCTTGTGGTCCGATTGCTCGACGCTAAAAATTCCTGAATCCTGGCTGAAGTCTTTTACCGAGCGCAGGACAAAGTGCAATCCCGACATATTTTGCGCGGCCTGCGCGGAATCAGAAAGATCTGATGTGGTCCCAAAGCCGACCGAAATCAGATCTTGCGGTGAATGAATCTGCGAGCCATCATCGATTTCCAACACCTGCTCTGGGGCCAGCGACTCCTTCAAAAGCAAAAGTGCTAAGTCATGGCGAAAACCATCAGCCTTGCCAATATACTTCGGATGCACTTGAAGCTCCTGAATCGAATGCCACTGAGTTAAATCAAGCGGCGTCGATCCTGGATTGCCCGTGAGAACAATGGAAAGCTGCTCTGCAGATCGACCCTTCACACAGTGAGCAGCGGTTAAAATAAGATGCGTAGAAATCGCCGAAGCTGTGCAAAGCCCACCCCATTTCACTTTGTGATTGCCAGCAGAGTCCGTTGTTTTTTCTACTCCCAGCGCCAAATACAAAACTTTTTGTGCAAAAAAAGAGGAGTGCTCTACAGCTTCTCCGCCAATCACTCCGCTCGAGGCCGTCATCCCAGATTTGGAGCTTTTTGCTGTAAAGGCAGTTTTCGGCGCACACCCATTCAGCGATGCAGTCAGCAGAATCAGAGCCATGGTCGATTTTACAAGACGTGTTTCTACCTTAAGCCCATGATAAAAATGTGCATCCATTAGTCACTCCCTTTTTTTGTCAGCAATTCTTTCTGACGACTGAAGTAAGATCATTGGAGGACTGCAGTCCACTCTCTCAAAAGAGCAGCAAAGTAGAAGCCGACCTGAAGAATGTCTAAGGACTATTTGAGCTGAAGTTTTTCCAAGAAGATAACAAATCATGTCGCTTAAATTCGCCTCGCCGTAAAATTCTGGACTTGGCATCTTGAAGCAGAATTCGTCAGTATTGGTGCAGCGATGAGTGAAGTGGCAACATCTCTGCAGAATCTTTCGCGTGGTGATGAAAATTCATTTTTTCCCAGCGCTGAGACTTAGCCTTTGGCAGCGTTTTTCATACTGCTCAAGTTCGTCGATGTAGGCCGAACTAAGCCCAGCCACCTTTGCAGCTCGAAGGATCTTTTCAAAGTATCCATCAAGGACCAGCTCCCCGGGAATTTGCTCCGTACCAATGTAAATCAGAGCTTGGCTAATCTCGAGGTGAGTCGATCCGGCAATTTCCACCGGTAACCAAGTTTTTATGTAATGACCCTCCTCGACTCCTTCGTAAAAGTCCAAAGATGTTTCGCAAGTTGGAGTCAGTTCCCACAACAGGCCCTCGACCCAGCCTCCAGGCTCTGGTTGCACAGAAGCCACCCCTTTTGGGTTGATGAGAAACTGATAATTTTTCAAGCGAGCTGTGTGCAGAACCTTCGCTTCCGGACAGCGAAATTTCATCTGAGCTAAATCCATATTAGAGCCGTATGCGAAATACAAACTGATTTGCATATTTAGTAATGGGGCGGCTTTTCGTTCGCAGGCCCAATCTCTGGTCCACCGCCGACAGCAACTTCGAATCGATCATTTAAGCTTTTCAGATTCTTCTCGAGCTTCGATAGCGCTGTGTGATGCTCAAGAAGCGCTTGTTGCAATTCCTCAATGATCAGTTCTTGGTGGGACAACTTCGTTTCAAGATCAATCATTTGTTGTTCGCTCACAAAAACCTTCCTAAATGAAACATGAGTGTACCATTGAAGCAGCTTTGGCTTTATCGCTGAGTTGTCATAAATTGGCAAGCCTTGATCGATTCAAGATTCAGGTCGATTTTTTTCAGCGAAGTGAGAAAACTCAACCAAGATCCTTCTCAAAAATTCTCGGGTTCCTTCAACTATCAATTCACCTTGCTCGCCAAACAACTTAGAGGCATTTCCTAAGTACGCCTCCGGCTGTTGCAGTGTTGGCATGTCTAAAAAAACCAGACTTTGCCTCAGGTGGTGATTCGCTCCAAAAGCTCCCATCGCTCCAGGAGAGAGACTGATCACAGCCGCCGGTTTTTTTGCCCAAATTGATTTGCCGTAGGGACGAGAGCCCACATCCAAAGCGTTCTTCAAACAGCCAGGTACCGAGCGATTGTATTCTGGGGTGACAAAGATGACCGCCTGACAAGCCGCCATCTCATGGCGAAACTGGGTCCAGGCCGGCGGTGTTTCAGATTCAGAATCTTCATTGTAAAGGGGAAGATTGCCAATTTCCACCAGCCTAAGTTCTAATTTCATCTGAGGCTCGCAAAGGCCCTTGAGTGCCAAAGCTAATTTCAGGTTGAAAGATTCTCGTCGCAAACTGCCAACGACCAATGCAACTTTCAAAGCGTCTCTCATTTTTCCTACTCTCTAGACCTTCAGTACTTTTTTTTAGTGAAGTTTAGTGAAGATTCTCTTCAAGCCAATGAATAATCTCATCACTTTCTAACATGGGCTTTCCGTTCACAGCAAGATAGGGACATTGCATTTTGTGATAAAGCTCAATCATAAATGTTCCTTTGATGGTTGGTTGCTCGCTCTTCATCCGAGATTTCACCTGATCGCTTCTGAGCGCAATCTGTTTGTCAACAAACTCTGTCAGTCAGAATTCTTGAAAATCAACGGCAGAATTCCGGCAAGAATATCCAAGAGCAGCAAAGAACATTGACTCGGGGCCCCTGGTCTTTTATCTTCGCAGGAATTAAACAACTTATTGGCACAGTAGGAATCATGAACACACAGAAGGCTCTCTTTTTGCGACGGCTTTCTTCTGCTCGAAAGTCATTTCGGCAGCGGGTATTCGGCTGCATCCGGAATGTGACTGACTGTGACTACAGATTTTCGAGCAGAGTTGAATCAACAAACTTCGAGTGTTGGTCACATCACCCAGAGCCAACTGATCCCCCTCTGCGACAATGGAAATAAACTCTGTAAATAATCTTTCAACTTCATCTTTCAAATTTTCTTTCGAACCAACTCAGAGCAAGCCAAGCTCTTCCTCTCATTCAGCGGAAAATAAGATTAGGGGTTGAAGTCTAACATTTAGGCCGATAGCATTTCAGCATGACCTTAAAGCTCAAAAGAACTTGGAAGCTCAAATGGACCGGCCAAAAAGGCATGTCCTTGGTGGAGGTTTTGGTTGCCCTGGCGCTTGCTGGGGGAGTTATGTCGTTGTTTGTGCTTCTGCTCATCATGATGAATCGCACCCAGCTTGCCCTTTCTGATAAGCTCCAATCAGAAGAAGAGATGATCGCCATTGTCTTCCCACTTCGACATTATTTTTCAATGGCTTTGAATTTGACTAAGTCGACTGCGCCGGCCGCCCTCAACTCGGGACTCTTTCAGAGCAACATCGGCGAGGTTAAAACCTATAATTTGAATACCTGGACAAGCACCACGGGTCCAGGCGTGATTGACGTCGTTGCTTATTTTATCAGGGAAAATTTTCGCAGTGGCACCACGGCAACCCCGCCGCCATTGACCGGTCGATTCCCGATGACAGGAATTTTTTTTCAACGGCCCACAGTCGATAAATATGGTGTTATTTACGTTTCGACTGCCAGCGGTGGAAGCAAGTT
>JAYTZS010000262.1:0-3812 GCA_043741885.1 Bdellovibrio sp.
GAGTTTTCAGATCACTTTTGAGCTGCTCTTGGAAGTGATAGAGTTTAGCCGAAGGCAGCTCAACCCAGCGCTGAGTGAGCTTTTCCCGAGAACCGAGAATTTGCTCATTTTCAGTTTTGAACGCTTGAAAATGTTTTTGAATGGCACTTGAACTGTCAATAAGCTCTTTCAAAATCTCAGCTGTTGGGTGAAGTTTCCATTCTGATAACAAAGTCTCTGATTGATGAGCTTGGTCCGCCATGGGTTTCATTGAAAAAACGGCAGCTCCACCTTTAAGTGTGTGAAGACAGCGAAAAAGATTTTCTGGATCCAAGTGGGGCCCTTTTTTTAGCTCTTGCTTCATTTCTACCAATTGAGATTCTGTCTCTTGAAGGAAACTGATGACTTGCCTTTTTTGCTGAATCAAAGTCACAATCATCCGAGCATGGGCCCGCTCTGTTTGCGCTTCTCTCTCAGCCGTGACCAATTTAGAGATGTCAGTGGCAACTACCACCACACCTTCCATTTTTTGATGAGGACCTCTTAGCGGGTAATATTCAAGTTGAATGTGCTTTCCTAAGCTGTGCTTAAACTCAGTTGGAGCAAGTGGGGCAAGATCTTCGAACGGCAGCATTTCAGCAAAAACTGTGAGCATCCACTTTTGAAAACCGGGAGCCTTTTGCTGAGGGAGTTTGAGCACATCCCATATTTTTTGCCCATGCGGTTTGGTTTCTATCACTGTTTCGCAGGCTTTCGAGTACACTTCTAAACACTCTCCTGAATCGTCAAAGACAAAAAATCCTTGCCCTAAACTGTCAAGCAGAGCTGTCATCAAATAATTCAATTTTTTTATTTCTTGAGTGCGCTCTTCGACCATTTTTTCCAAGTTTTTAGAGTAGCGCTCTAGTTCCAATTGGGCCTTTTGCAGATCCAGGATGACATCTTCCTTTTTTTCCAGTTCGGCTCGGTATTTTTTTTGTAAGGTCTCTTCTAAGGTCACATCGCGAAAAAACACAATCCAAGTGTCGACTCCATTCATAATTCCGAATGGTTGAACTGTCAGTTGAGTCTTACCAAGTTTATCTGAATCTGTGGAAAATCCGACTTCTTGATAAGGTGTCGGATCTGTGATGCTGCCGAGATCGAACAAAGCTGAAATCGGCTCAGAGAAATGAAACAATTGATCCAATCGAAGACCACTACGAGAAATTTTACGAAGAGAAAGATTGCAAACTAGAGAAGCCGATTCGTTGCAATAAAGAATTTTCTTGTCCTGGCTTAGGATGAAGACCGGTTCTAAGAGAGTGTCAAAAAGTTTAGCTTCCATAGAAAATCAATGACTCCTTTGCGGATCAGGCTGTTGCATCAATGGGGAATCCATAGGGCGGCGGCTAGCCGGCCCTCGTCCCGATAGGATGGAAATTGTTCGAGTCTGGGACCAATTCGAAACTCTCTCGCCTTCGCCAATGGCGCGAATTCTCCAAAAGAGAAAACTGTCTGGTAGTTGTTCTCGGATCAGAAAGCGGCTGTCCTTGCTGTCTGCTGTTACAAGCATCTTGGTAAAATTAGCGTCTGACGCCAACTCAATTTGATAGTTCGCGGCTTGGCGCACCGGTTTCCACTCGAGCCAGATGTAAGGCTTTGAGGTCTGTTGAAAAAACAAAGTCATTTGATCGTAAGGCTTTAGAAGCGTCGGGGTTGAAAGAGGAACTTTGAGATAATAAGTCAATTTGCCTGGTTTCGAAAAGACGGTGGCAGGAACTCCATTTTGCATTCCACGCACTCGGTAATAAAAATCGCCGGGCTTTGGAACTTGGATAACACTTGAGGGAGAGCGAGTTTCAATTGTTTGCGGAGAACGAAATTCAGCCTCTTCAGCAATTTGCACTTCATAGGACACAATTCCTTTGAACTCGGTCCAACTGACACTGAACTCAGTTGGCTCGCCGGGATCTTCAGGAGATTTCCCCAAGAGGACTTTGCTAGGTACAGGGTTTAGATCCGGCCGTTGAAAGCGGATGGCGAGAACTCCGACTTCGCTCGGCTCGCTGCTGGTGTCTTTCCTGGTCTGCGCTCGCACTCGGAAATACTTTCGCCCTCGTTTGATCTCGGTCCACTGAAATGAATGCAATTTACTTGAGAACTGATTAAATTCTTCGAAGTTTTTGCTCGAAGAAGTTTCTAAACTGTAATGGTCTGCTCCCGGAACCTGACTCCATTCGATCACCAGTGGGCGAGTCGAAGGCGCATCGTACTGGATTTTTTTGGTTAACAAAACTGGTGCCGCTAACCGGGGCGGAGAGATAACAGCAATTTCAAAGTGGACTGCTTCTGACCAGCCATCGCCAACTTCTTCAGCGATTGAGGTATCCCTCACTCGCACCAAATATTGACC
Source organism: Bdellovibrio sp. (assembly GCA_043741885.1). Lineage (GTDB taxonomy): Bacteria > Bdellovibrionota > Bdellovibrionia > Bdellovibrionales > Bdellovibrionaceae > 21-14-0-10-47-8. The sequence goes on from JAYTZS010000262.1 coordinate 2,375, forward strand.
CGGCGGCAGATCATCAGCTTGCCAGGTCATTTTTTCTGAGGAAACTGTTGCAGATTGGATGGCAGGGCCGTTCAGGTCATCTTCCTTTTTGATCTCAAGTTTAAACTTCTCCCCGCTGTGAGCAGAGGTCCATCGAACTTCAGTGCTGTTGGCTTGAAGTAACTCACCATCGGCATCAGATTTATAATTGAACCGTTGAGACGCTAAGGGCGCCAGAATTCGAGGCTTTTGCGCTTCTTGAACTTCTATTTTAAAAGCAGTTGAAAATCCGAAGACAGGCTTTGAAATGTTTTCTGCCGTTATCATCTCTCCTTTGACGCGGATGAAATAGAGGCCACTTGAAGGATATGACTTAGTTTCCAATGAGGACTCGCTGGTGGTTTCTTCAAAGGAGATTTTTTTGAAATCTTGTTTCCTTGAAAATTGAAAATGATACCGAGTAAATGCGAGTTCGGATTTCCAACTTACTTTCATGGCAATGCTATTTCTGAAGTGATGAAACGGTGTTCCCGGAGTCAAAAGCCATTGAATTTTTGTGTTTTTGGCATCGGATTCTAGGTCTGGCACTTTTTCGGCAAGTTTAAGAGATCCATTCTTCAGCACCTTGAATTTTGAATTTTCGCCGCAAAGATCCTGAGTACCAGACGCATCTCTAAACTTCACACAACCTTTCAAAGTTCCTTGAACAGTGCCTGCTCGCAAAGCTAAATCCAGTTGGTTTTCGCTGAGATTGAAGGCGATCAAAGAATTTTCTTGCAAAGTGAGAGTTCTCCCGTCGTCGAGCTTAACGACAGCCGAAGAATTCGCGCCCGTAAAGAGACTGTCGCCTAAGTGAATTTCCTTTGTCGATCGCAATGACTTCCAGGTAAATTGACTGGAAATCTTTTGACGAACATCGTCTTTTAGCTCTGTAATTTGACCGATTTTTTTCAGCTGACTGGAATCTTGACGACGCAATAAAAGATCGTCGTTGTACAATAAGTACAACATCATCAGCAGGATTATCAGAGCCCCTGCCATTAATTTTCGATCCGTTTTATTCAAATAATTCCACATAATATCTTGAATCCATTTCGGAATTTTGCGGAGCCAGCTGAATACCAAAAGCCTCAGAGCGAGACAATTTCGTTCGGACTGGACATTTTTCTTGTGACATCTTTCGCTAACCTGTCGAGGAACCAGACGAAGATCATGCTCTGACCTAGACGAAGGGCGGTGAGAGTACAAAGTCATTTTAACTGGAGGGGTAGAGCCTCCATAATAGAAAGCACATGATTCGTCGCGGACTGAGCATTCGATATAAAATTCTACTTTTATTAACTTTAGTGCCTTTGGTCACTTTAGCGATTTATTTGTATATTGCGGTTGGGGTCTTTAAGAAGGATAAATTAGCTTATGTTTATGACAGTGGGGTCGCGGTAGCAAAAACACTGTCTTC